>JAAZGX010000187.1 GCA_012511005.1 Clostridiales bacterium | reverse complement strand
CTTTGCAACACTTATCATCTGCATGTAAGACCGGGCGACGAGCTTGTAAAAGAGCTTGGAGGGCTTCATAAATTCATGGGTTGGGACGGACCTATTTTAACTGATAGCGGCGGATTTCAGGTATTTTCGCTTGCAAAACTAAGAGAAATAGGCGAAGACGGCGTAACTTTTAACTCTCATGTGGACGGCAGAAAGATTTTTATGGGACCTTTAGAGAGTATGAGAATTCAATCAAATCTCGGCAGCACTATTGCCATGGCTTTTGACGAATGTGTCAGCAATCCCGCAGAATATGACTACGCAAAACAAGCCGCAGACCGAACTTTTAGGTGGCTTAGGATATGTAAAGAGGAAATGGAAAAACTAAATTCGCTTCACGATACCATCAACAAAAACCAGATGCTTTTCGGGATAAACCAAGGAAGCGTTTATGATGATTTAAGAGTAGAACATATGAAAGAAATCTCGAAACTTGACCTTGACGGCTATGCAATAGGCGGTCTTGCCGTGGGTGAAAGTAAAGAGGAAATGTATCGCATTGTTTCGGCGCTTAACCCTGTTATGCCGCAAAACAAAATTCGCTATCTTATGGGCGTCGGAACACCGGGAAATATAATTGAATGTGTTAGCCGAGGTGTTGATATTTTTGATTGTGTAATGCCAAGCAGGAATGCAAGACACGGTAATTTATTTACGAAAAAGGGTATAATTAATATAAATAATGCGAAATATGAAAAAGACGATAGTCCTATCGATGATGAATGCTCCTGTACTACTTGCAAAAGGCATTCAAGAGCATATATCAGGCATCTTTTTAAGGCGAAAGAAATGCTTGCTATGAGGCTTGCTGTAATGCACAACCTTTACTTCTATAATATGTTGATGGCAGATATCCGTGAAGCGCTTGATAACGGAACATTTTCTGATTTTTATTATAAAAATGTGGATATTCTTGACCAAAGAATTTAGTTTTAATAAAACTCTTGTATAATTGGATTTTATGTAGTATAATACGCTCATTGTAAATTATGGAGGAATATTTAATGTTTAATGTATACAACCTTGTTATAAATCTGCTTTTTGGCGGAGGCGGCGCTACCGGCACTGCGTCTAACACAAGCAGGTACAGTAGTATTTTATTGATGGTTGCTATGTTCGCGGGTATGTATTTTCTGATGATTAGACCGCAGAAGAAAAAGCAAAAAGAAGAACAGGAAATGCGTGAAACTATACAAATTGGTGATGAAATAACGACTATTGGCGGTATTATTGGCAGAATTATCACTGTAAAAGAAGATGCTTTAGTCATTGAAACGGGTGCTGACCGCACAAAACTTACGATTACGCGTTGGGCAATTCAAACTAATAATACATCGGACGAACGCCTTGCTGCCGAAAGAAAAGCTGCTGAGGACGAGAGAAACGCACAAAAAGAGCAAGCCGCAATTGATGTTGCAGTCAGTGACAAGCCTTCCAAGAAAAGAAAAAAGGTTTTTAATAAAAATGCTGAAAACTCTAAGGTTGAGAATATTAATCAAGCTCTTGAAGATGACGCAGGCTCAACCTCTGTAGAAGATGTAGAAAAAAATAACGATTAAAAGTAAAATATAAAATTTTTGCCCCCATAGTCTTATAAAAGGCTGCGGGGGTATTTTTTCTTTAAATTAGTTTTGAATTTTCAGCTTTAATCATATATTAGCTTTTTCAAACATAATCTTTAACGGAATAGGAGGGTATCTCAATGCGTCAACAAGATGTGTCGAAAACTTCATACATAAAAGAAAACTTTAAAACATCCCTGATTTCTTCCGCTGTTGGGTTTATTTTAATTTTGCTGTTTACGGCGGGTTTTGCATATTTATTAACAAATATGAAAACAGCCGATAAAAGAATGTATTATTTTGAATTCCTTATACTTATAGCAGGAGCGCTGATTTCAGGCTTTATTTCCGCTAAGAAGGGGAGGGGAAAAGGGCTGATTTTAGGCGCTTTTTCAGGAATACCCTTGGCTTTTATTTTATTGATTATACCATTTTTTATATTTGAATCAGTTGTCACAAGTAAGCTTTTACTCGCAGCTCCGCTTATTTTATTGTTTGCGGTTATCGGAGGGATAATTGGCGCAAACAAAAGATGATATAGTAAAAAATAAGGAGAACAAAATGAAAAGAAAAAGAATAATTTACCATGTTAAACCGTTAAAGATACCAAAAATAAATTACAAGCCAATTATATTTTTTTTATTCCTGTTAACGGGACTAATAATCGGCGTAATATGCATTAAATACGGTGTTAAGTCCTTCGTTGACTTAGCGGCAAATATTTTTGAGCAAACAAGACTGGAGAGCAGCGAAAAAAGCATAGCGGGGCTTTTCTTTTCAAGCTTGCTGTCCTCAATATGCTTTTTATTTGCGGCGTTTATTATCGGGTTATGCGCCGTGGGTATACCTTTTTTACCTATAATACCATTTATAAAAGGGCTTTATTTCGGTGCTTTAGGCGGATATATGTATAGCACATATGGAGTAACCGGAATAGGTTATTGCGCACTTATAACTTATCCGGCAGCAGCTATTATGATTACGGCTTTAATATATGGATGCACGGAAAGCATGATGATGTCCGCTGATATTTGCGGTATTTTGCTAAATAAAACAATTGGAATGAACAACAAAGATGCACTAAAACTATACTGTATTCGATATTCTATATTAGCGCTCATAATTATTGTTGCCGCTATTGTTTACACGGCTTTGTTTAAGCTTTTCGGGGCATATTTTTCATTTAGTTAGTCTTTTTCCTCATCGTCATCCTCATGTATTTTAGTAATTTTCAATTTTTTTGGCGGCTTTATGCCGCTTAAAGGATTTGCTTTTGCGGCTTCCTTTAATTGTTTATCAATTATATGTGTATATATTTCCGTGGTATTAAGGTTTTCATGACCTAAAATCTCTTTTAGAACAAGAACATCTACATCTCCATGCTGATACATTAAAGTTGCCGCAGTATGGCGCAGCTTATGAGTAGACAGTCCGCGACCGTCAAGTCCGGCTTTTTCAAGTTGTGTCTTAACGATATATTGAACTGTTTTATTGCTTATACGGTTCTTCTGGCGGCTTATAAACAAAGCCTTTTTATCTTTAACTCCGTCTACAGGACGCACAGCAAGATAGTTATTTATTGCGGCAATACACGCGTCATTAAGATAAACGGTTCTTTCTTTATTTCCTTTACCCGTTACACGCATAGTATTATCGCTTCTAATGTCCGATAAATTCAATGAAACAAGCTCGGAAAGCCTAAGACCGCAGTTCAGAAACAGCGTGATTATACAATAATCGCGCTCTTTAAATGTTCCGTCAATAGACTCTAAAAGCTTCAGGCTCTCGTTTAGCGTCATATACTTTGGAAGCGCCTTTTTATTTTTTGGTGTGTCAAGCTCCTGTATGGGATTTTCTGACAGCAGCTTTACTTGAACAGTTAAATATTTATAAAAGGAGCGTAAGCTCGAAACCTTGCGCGAACGGGTAGCGGGACTGTTTTCGCGTTCTTCTTTACAATAAACCAAATACATATATGCGTCATTTAATGAAACGGATTTTATTATATTAATATCTATATCCGTAATATCAATTTCCTCAAATGGAGTTTTTGCCGGCACAAATCCGCGTAAGACTTTAATAAACTTAAAAAAAGCCGATAAATCATTTGCATATTCTTCAACTGTTAATTGGGATTTGTTTTTAACAACACTGAAATAATTAAGAAAATCTACAACGAGTGCGGGCAATTTATCAAAATCTTCTCTTTTAACTGGAAAAACCTCCTTTCCACTCACCCCACTTATACAAAATATATCTTATGTATAAGCGGGTGTATTAGTAACAATTACTACCCCACCGCAAAAGCTCTATTAAAACAACACTCTTACAAACTCTAAAAAGTCTGCAAGAGTATTAAAATAGGCAAATCATTTTATTTCTTTAAAATTAATATATTCCTCTATACTTTGACCGCCTATGTTGAACTCAAGCATTTCCCAACGGTTTATAGAAACGGTGTCAGAGAACTGTGTTTTTGTAATTGCTTTGATTATAAGCCCCGTATCAAGGTCGAACCAATATTCAAGCTCCGGGCTTGCCGCAAGGTCCTTGGCATTAATTTTATATTTTGCACAATTGCGATTTGCTATACTTTCTGTTAACTCTCTTTTATATAAGTCTATAGAATAAGATTTATGCTCAGTCATCAAAGAAGAAAATTCCGAAATATTTGATTTCCAGTCGATTGAGGCAGTTGCCTCCCCTTCTGCTACTAATTTTTTAGTTTTTTGAGGTACATTGATAGAATAGTACTTTTTTCCTTTATTTATAAAAAGACCGCCATCTGTGCCGTTGTTGGCATACATTACCCAACCATCATCACAGAAAATTACTTTAGTTGAATTAGCTTTAGTAAAATCACTGCCGTTATATTTATATTTTTGTGCGGTAAATGAATAGTTTTCGTGCTTCTCTAATGATGCGGCCATTATTTTATCAATCTCTGCCGAATAATCTTCTGTTTTATTTTTTTCGTTACCGGAAACACTGTCGTTTTTTGCCGCTGATAATGTGCTGCTATCATTTTCACTATTTAATTCTTTCTGCTTTCCATCACTATTTGATTTGCATGAAGATAAAGTAAAAATGAAAATCACACTTAAAACGCAAAAAATAACTATTAATATACTTTTTTTAATGATGAACACCTCAGTTCTTCGTATATTTTTTGACTACTATTGCAACGGAAATAGAAATAACCGTAAGCGTTACTACATAGCCTAATTTTGCCGCAAAGTTCTTCTCTGCTTTTTTGCTGAACATATTATTTATTCCTCCTCTAAAAGCGGCAAAACCCCGCCGATATCTTCCACTTCACCGCTTTTTAGCTCTACTATATGTACATTGTGATTTCGCAAAAACGAAATAATAATATCTTTATCAGAATTATAGCGTAACTGACCGTTAATTGCAAGAATATCCGGCGATAATTTACCCGCGGCGCCGCCAAAAAACCCGTAATTCATACCGTGGAGCTTTACATCCCCCTTTTTAATCTTCAGTACATCAAGCCCCGCAGTTTTAATCGCCGTAAAAATACCGTCATCCTCTGTAATTGCCGCATTACTATTTATAATACAAGCAGAGCATTTTGCGTAACCTTGATTTACAGGAAAAAACTTGAAATTCTTATACTCACTAAATATGCTTATGCTGTTTTTATGAGCGAAAAATTTTTCTTTAATAATAGCGGCATTTAACAAAATATTCTCCGGATATTTGCTGTTAAGCTCTGTTTCAAGAAGCGTTGGGGCAAAGCCAAAACTTATAAGAGTATTAAAAAGTTCATTCTGTTCTTTTGAGAGAAATATTTGCTCTTTTCCTAAATGAAGCATTAAAATATCGGCATGAGCGCTTTCACTTTTAAGTAAATTCTCTGATGCCTTTGGTGACACGGTTTTTATACCGAGGCGGTTTAACTCATGCTCTGTCTGTTTATTTCCCTCCCCTATCGCGCACAGTTTTACAGATGACGACGGCAGGTTCGCGAACTCTAATATCTTTAACATTTTAATCAGTACTCGCTTCAAAGGCTTCTCTTATCGTTCGTACGCCTGCTATTTCCATATCTTTTGCGGCTTCTTTCGATATTGATTTTAAGTTATGTTTTGGTATAATACAACGAGTAAATCCAAGCCGTTTAGCTTCAAGAACTCTTTGCTCACAGTTTGAAATTGCCCTTATTTCTCCCGCAAGACCAATTTCGCCGAATGCCGCCACATTCTTGTCTATTACCTTGTCTTTAAGGCTTGAAACGAGTGCCAGTGCTACGGCAAGGTCAGCCGCAGGCTCGTCCGCTCTTAAACCGCCTACAATATTAATATAGCAGTCCATATTTCCCAGGAAATAACCTGCGCGCTTTTCAAGGATAGCTATTAACATAGACATTCTGTTATAATCAAATCCCGTTGACATACGCCGCGGATTACCAAAGCCTGTTGGAGTGGCAAGCCCTTGAATTTCGGCTAAGATGGGGCGGGAGCCTTCAATAAAGCAGGAAACGCAAGTGCCGGAAGCGCCTATGGGTCTGCCGGAAATCATGGCGGCGGAGGGATTTTCTACCTCACAAAGTCCGTTGCTCCCCATATCAAATACCCCAATTTCATTAGTAGAGCCGAAACGGTTTTTTGCCGCGCGTAAAATCCTATATGTCAGATTTCTTTCTCCCTCGAAATATAAAACAGTGTCAACAATATGCTCAAGCACCTTGGGACCTGCAATATTACCGTCCTTATTTACATGACCTACAAGAATAATTGATATATCATGACCTTTTGCCATACGCATAAAAAGGTTTGTGCATTCTCTGACTTGAGTAATACTTCCCGGAGATGAGGGTATTTCGGGTATATTCATCGTTTGAATAGAGTCAATTATGACTATATTCGGTTTTTGGCTTGAAATTTGTGATGCTATAATTTCTGCATCTGTTTCGCATAAAATTAAAAGTTCTTCGCTTTTTACGCCGAGGCGGCGCGCTCTTATTTTTAATTGGTGCGCAGACTCTTCACCCGAAACATAAAGAACCTTATTCTCCTTTGT
>JAAZGX010000186.1 GCA_012511005.1 Clostridiales bacterium | reverse complement strand
GAGTCAACGAGTGCGAACTTGCCGTTACTTTCTATTAAGATAGCGTCAGAGCAACCCGTATTAAGAAAATGTATGCGGTCATCTCCATTCTGGAAATCGAAAAGCTCATCAATAATCTCATATTTCGTTTCTAAATAGTTTGAATAGAAAACAGAAATAATATCAAGCACAAAAATTAAAATCATTAGAGGAACTATTATCCAGGTAGCTATTTTTTTTGCCATACGAGTACCTCACTATAAAACACCGAAAGAAGAAACGCTAAAAGAATAGAGAAAACGGCATTAAAAATCAAGATTAATCCGAATGTTGAAACGACGAGCAACCACGGAATAAAACCGTGAATGAATGCTTTGCCGATATTTTTCCATTCAACGCTTTGCCACGCGGCGACAATTGGCACTACGGCAAGCGAATGCACGGGAATTCGCGTAAAAACAGGCTTTAGCAAAAATACGGCGGCAAGCATAAGAAAAGCGTAAAGGCATACGGAATATAAATTAAAATCTTTTTTCTCATACGAAATAGCATGAAGTTTTGGCGCGCCGTAGAAAAGACCGCTGTCCTTATCTTTATAAATTTGTAGCAGAACGGCAAAAGCAAGCCCTCCTAAAAAAGCATAAAGAATTCCCGCCGCAGACGACGGCGAAAAAGAGGGCAGACCATTATATATAGTGACAGGCTCGTTTATATATGTTGTGGCAGAGTTGGGATTTAAGAAAAGGTTTAGGATATAGGGAATGCCCAAGGCAACGGCGGGAGCAGGAAGGCGCGACTTTAAAGTTTTAAACGCACGCGGATAAGTAATCATTATAACGAGCGTTATAGTACCATAAAGCACACCGCGCCAGTTTGCGTGAAACCCAAGATACCTATACGAACGAAGAATTTCAAAAACAGTAGATCCTGTGGCACCTATTCCGAAATAATCTGTGGTAAAAAGGGCTGTTGCACAAAATGCAAGCATAAGAGTAACGCCAGCCGCTATATAGGCATTTATATATTTGTTAATAGGCAGATTATACAAAATAAAAAAAGCCATAGTACCTATTAAAATAGAAATAAGACCAAGAAAACTCCCATGCTGTGTAAAAATATATAATATGGGCAAAAGAGCAAATACCTGTGAGGTGATAACCGCAGTTTTTAACAAGAAACTCAAAAAAGTTAATATGATATATATAAAAGCTGTAATTCTAATATCAAGAGCAAAAAGAAAGCTCATGTAAAGCAGAAAAGGCAAAGAGTATAAAACTGTTGTTATAGCTGTGAGGCTTTGCCTTAAAATAGATTTTCTCACAAAGGTACATCCCTTCTTTTTTTATTATAATACTATATAATTAGATAATAGACAAGAAATATTTGTGTAAAAACATAAAAGCCTATTTTTGTTGACTTTTACTTGTATACTGTTTATAATATAAATTACTATAGGTATGTTTGTCCAAAGGGGAATTGATATGAAATATTCAAAAAACCAAATTTTAGTATTTGCTACAGTAGCAATAATTCTTGTTTTATCGATGACTTTAAGCGCAGCATACTCCGCTGCTGTTGCACAAGAGTATTTAAGGGCAAGCCAAGTAGTTGCCCCTCCTGCCGGTGACAATACGGCTCCTGCTACCACAGAGCCAAAAGTTGAGCCGTCTCCGACAGAGCCGACTACTGCTGTTGGCGTGGTTAACGGTCAACCGGATGATGTTGACACAACTCGTCCGCCGACTACTACGACTACACCTGCCAACACAACAACTACGAAAAGAGATAATAGCGAACAAATTAAAAGTGAAGTAGTCAAACTTTATACGACCGCAAATAAAAATGCTAAAAACAAAGCGAAAAGTGCGACCCTTACATATAGAAATGCTACAAATTATAAAGATGTAATGGAAGCGGGGGCTTTTTCCGACATAGCCCAGTTCTTAATGAAAACTCTTATGAAAGAGGAGAAGAACTTAAAAGAGGTACACACTGATGTTGCAAAAGCTGTTCCACCAGCTAATGCGGCATGCAACTTAAAAGCATCTGATGTTGTAAAAGCAACGCGTGAGGACAAGGGGAGTTATTATTTAGTTACTATTTTAATGAAGCCCGATACAAATCCAAAAGCGGGATATGGCACAGGCTCTATTTGCTCGGCAATAACAGAAAAGCAGATAGTAGACGCTACAAAGGACTTTATTGTAGTAAGTGATATTAACAGTGAGTATGACGGCGCTTACTTAGAGGCAAAGATAGACAAGAAAACGGGTAATCTTACAGAGCTTTATACGAGAATGCCGCTGTATCTAAGTGTTTCAATAAAGCCTAGAGGTCAGATATTCGATTTCGTAAACCCCTTTACCGGAAAAGTAGGGCTTCAATTTGAAGAAAGATGGACAATAGCTTATTAACTAATAATATAACCGCTCCGAATTAACAAATTCGGGGCGGTTTTTTCTGCAT
>JAAZGX010000185.1 GCA_012511005.1 Clostridiales bacterium | reverse complement strand
TGTCGCTCGCGATTGTATTGTCAACCGGACCGGCGTTATCTTCTTCTGTCGTCTTTGTCGTATTAGAGGGGTCTCCCTCTTGAACAATAGTGCCGGCTTTTGCTTTTTTAAGTACTGAGATTGCGGTTAGTGATACTATGTTGCTCGTTACGATTGTAAAAACAAGTGCAACTGCCATAATAATGGCTACAGCTTTTAACCAATTGTTTTCTTTCATTAAAATTGCTTCCCCTTTCAATATAAGGCATTTTCAAAAATAATTACTCAAACATAGTTTGAATATTTATATTTATAGTACAACATCACGAATTAAAAGTCAACAGTTTTTTAAGCTCATAATCAGATTATATTTTTCGTATATTCCAGATGTTTTTTGCGTATTCACCTATTGACCTGTCTGCGGCAAAGTGACCGGAGCGCGCAATATTTATAAGCGACATCTTATTCCATTCATCTTTTCTTTGCCAAACTTCTTTAATACTCTGCCTTGCCCGCCTGTAATCGGCAAAATCCGCAAGCACCATAAACGGGTCATGGTGAATAATTGTACCGCTTATATCTGTAAAGTCTTTGCCCTCTATGCCGCCGTTTATAAAGTCTATTACTTTGTGAAGTTCAGAGTTGTTTTGATAATAACTCATAGGTTGATATCCGGAGTTTTTTAATTTTACTGCCTCATCTGCTTTCATTCCGAATAGGAACATATTTTCATCGCCCACAGCCTCATAAATTTCGACATTTGCACCGTCAAGCGTTCCTAAAGTAACGGCGCCGTTCATCATAAGCTTCATATTACCGGTACCGCTCGCCTCTTTACCCGCAAGGGAAATCTGCTCGCTTATATCTGCCGCCGGCATTAAAAGCTCCGCCTGTGTAACATTGTAATCCTCTACATAAACTATTTTGAGCCGCCCTTTAACATCGGGGTCGTTATTTATAAGGTCAGAAAGCGCAAGTATAAAGCTGATTATTCTTTGGGCGACATAATAACCGGGCGCCGCCTTTGCGCCGAATATATATGTGTGCGGGATAAACTCTTTATCCGGATTTTCCTTTATCGACAAATATTCCGCAACAATACCGAGCGCATTTAAGTGCTGCCTTTTGTACTCGTGCAGTCTTTTAACCTGTACATCAAAAACAGATGATGTGTCAAGCTCTATTCCTGTTTTTCGCAAAACATCGGCGGCAAAATCTTCTTTATTCGCTTGCTTTATGCCGCGAAGCTTTGAGAGAACCGATTTATCATTTGCATAATCTTCAAGCTTTATAAGCTCTGCGGCATCTGTTACTAAACCGCCTCCTATTAATTCCGTTAAAAATTTCGTAAGACGCGGGTTAGCCTGACAAAGCCAACGCCTGTGTGCTATGCCGTTAGTAACATTTGTAAATTTATCGGGTGTAAGGTTGTAAAAATCATTAAATAAGGTTTCTTTAATAATATTACTGTGCAGCGCCGAAACACCATTTATACTGTGGCATGCAGCGACGCATAAATTCGCCATCTTTACGGCGCCGTTTGATATTATTGCCGTTCTTTCTACATAATCGCCATCGTTTGTATGTTGCCACACAAATTCTCTAAGCCTATTATCTATCTCTTTAATTATCTGATAAACCCTTGGAATAATGCGTTTTACGAGTGCTTCATTCCAACACTCAAGCGCTTCGCTAAGTACCGTATGGTTCGTATACGCTACTGTGTTCGTAACTATTTTCCACGCATCGTCCCATGAAAAGCCGCACTCGTCAAGCATAATACGCATAAGCTCCGGTATAACCATTGTCGGATGTGTGTCATTAATATGAATTGCCACCTTTTCCGGCAAATTATCAAGCGTGCCATATTCACGAAGATGCCGCCTTACAATATCCTGTATCGTAGCGGACGCAAGAAAATACTGCTGGCGAAGCCTTAGCGATTTCCCTTCCGGATGATTGTCCGACGGGTATAAAACCTTGCTTATTACCTCTGCCATAGCTTGATTTTCCATTGAACGGATATAATCGCCTTGATTGAACAGCTTCATATCAAAGCCCGGCGCTTTAGCGCTCCAAAGCCTTAAAACTGAAACGCCTTTACCGTCCTTACCGGGCACGAACATATCGTAAGGCACGGCTTTTATTACTGTCGTATCTTTCATTTCTACATGGTGGTGGCGTTCGTCCCATGTGTCAACAACCTTGCCCTCAAAATGAATGTCCACAGAGCTTGACTTTCTTGGGGTAAGCCATACCTCGCCCCCCGGAAGCCAATAATCCGGTATTTCCGTTTGTCTTCCGTCAACGAGCTTTTGCCTGAATATGCCGAACTCATAAAGAATTGAATACCCTCTTGCCGCATATCCGCCCGTTGCCAAAGAGTCCATAAAACACGCGGCAAGCCGCCCTAACCCGCCGTTGCCAAGCCCCGCGTCCGGCTCACATTCATAAAGCTTGTCAAGTTTTATGCCGTAATCTGAAAGCACAGACTCAAATGTTGCGGTTAAGTTGAGGTTATAAAGGTTATTTTTGAGAGAACGCCCCATTAAAAATTCCATTGAAATATAGTAAACCTTTTTCCTGCCCGTTTTACCTGCCTTGTCGGAAATTTCAGAGCGGCCGGAAGACATCATATCTCTTAAAACCATTGAAACCGCTTTATAGTAGTGGTCGTATGACGCCTCCTCCGGCGAAACACCGAAAAAGTGAAGCAATTTATTTTCTAACCGCTCTTTTGCTTGTGCTTTATTTAACTTATAATTCATATATATCTCCTAATTATTTTAGATTATTAGTGTTATTTTACCCTATTATTATACATAATACACTAATTAAAGCTAAAAATCAACTACAAGTAACTTTTATTATATTAATATGAATTCTGACAAATAAAGTGAATAAATATAAGCTTCGTCAACTGCTTTGCCCTCACATTTAAACAATGCTTTTTTATATGCCTCAAGCTGATTTTCATACCTCAATTTCAATAGATTTATATCGTCTACCCTGTCCGTCTTATAATCAATAAGTATCAGTTCATCATCATCGTAAAAAGCACAATCTATAATACCCTCGACTACTATTTGCTCATCTGATAACTCTTTATCAAGCCCTTTATAAATCTCGCCTGCTTTTCTGAATACGGAAAATTTGTATTCTCTATAAACTTTTTCTGACGAAACGAGCCGTCTGCCGAGCGTGCTGTTAAACAGCTTTTCTATTTTGCTAAAGTCAATGAGCTTGTATTCATCTTCTGTTATAATTTCATTATTTAGCAGTCTGTCCGCTTCATTTTTCGCATTTTCTGCCGCCCGTTTAATGTCACAAAACTCTAAAAATTTGTGTACTGCCGTTCCTCTTTCTGCGGCATTTGGCTCTTTCGTTAAAAATGACGGTTTCTTTTGTGCAAAATACTGAAAAGCCGCCATATTGTCATCTAAAGATGATGCCGTTCTTTTTGAAGATACGCCTTTTAATCCTATAAACGGGTAAACATATGATATACGCTCTGAAATATTATTTGTAAGATATTCGTCTGCATTTGCCTTTACTGATTGCTTTTCTTCTATAATCTCCTTTTTTGCAGGCGTATCAATTGTTACGGAAAGATTAAAATCACTTTCTAAAATGGACGAAAAGTCATAAAAACTGTCCTCCCTAAAGACGGCAGCGTCGCGGTGGTTTAACAGCGCTGAAATAATCCAGTTATAATACGAGGTTGATTTTCTTACGGAAAACGGATAAATGTCACCGTTTTCACTCAACATAGTATTCGTAAACGAAAAGTTTGACTTCTCTTCCTTAGTACATACCATTGTAAGCTTTTCTTTTGCCCTTGTCATAGCAACATAAAGAAGCCGCAGCTCCTCTGCCCTCTCCCTTTTTTCAATACTAAGGCGCGTAGCTATTATCGGTATCGTTTTGTATTTTGACAGCGTTGCTACATCCCGCCTTAACATGCCTATGCCCGTTGTTCTGTCTATAAGCAAATCCTTTCTCACATATTGATTGTTAAATGCTTTAGAGCAGCCCGCAAGTATAACAATAGGAAATTCAAGCCCTTTGCTTTTATGTATAGACATTATTTTTACTTCGGTATCAGATAATGAGACTTGTGCCGAAGCTTCTATTCCCTTACCACTTTTTCTCACCTTATTAAGAAAGCGTATAAAGCTGCCCAATGTACTCTCCCTGCCATTTGTATAATCACTTGCGAAGTTTAATAGCGTCAGCAAGTTCCGCCGCCTCTCCTCAGTTTGCTCCATAGCGGAAATAACGCTCCAAAGCGCTGTTTCCTCATAAAGATAAAATAACAAATCAACTATATTAAGCGTTGCGGCATGATTTCTAAAGCGGGCTAACGCATCAAGAAAATGCTCTGCCTTTTTATCACCGTTATTTGCTAATGCTATAAGACCCGAATAAAGCGGTTCTTCACTGTTTGCCAATCTAATGCATGCAAGCTCTGCGGCAGAAAACCCGAATACGGGGAACATTAGAACGGCTGCGAGCGGCACATCAAGAAGCGGGTTATCTATAACCCTTAACAATGAATGAACGAATGCTATTTCCCGTGTGGAAAAAAAGTTTGTGTCCGACACAGTAGAAACGGGAATACCCCGCTCTTTTAAAGCGTTGTAATATAGATATGATGTATCTTTAACAGTCCTTAACAGTATCGTAAAGTCACCGTATACAGCGGGACAAGTTTTGCCTTTCTTCGTAACAAGAAAGCCGCTTTTTACTGTTTTCTCAATATAGTCGGCAACATAATCCGCTTCAAGAACTCTGCTATCGGCAGCTTTCGTATCATTAGGCGTGTTTAATATAATAAGCTCCGCCTTAGCACCTTCGGTTTCAGGATACTCTGCTGCCGGCACTAACTTTTCACTCTTGCTGTAATTTAACTCTCCCGACTGTTTCGTCATTATCCGTGAGAAAATATGATTTACATATTGGCATATTTCTTTTCTGCTTCTGAAGTTTTTGGAAAGGTTTATTTGTGACGGATAATTTACGCCGTCAAAAAGAGGCATTTTCTCCTTTTTGCTCAAAAATATTTCAGGCATAGCAAGCCTAAATCCATATACGCTTTGCTTTACATCTCCTACGAAAAAGAGGTTTTCACCGTCTTTTGAAATGGCATAGAAAAGCATATCCTGCGCCTCGTTAGTGTCTTGGTATTCATCTATTAATATTTCCCTATATTTTTGAGAAAGACTCGTACAAAGCGTCGTTCTTTCGCCATTTTCGTTAACAAGAAGTGAAATGCTTTTATGAAGAATATCGCTAAAGCTATATGCATTTTCAGCCTTTTTTAACTCATTTAACTCCTCGTCTAATCTATATACCGCATGGATTAAAAAGTCTATTGCCGGTTTTATGGCAACAATGTCCTCTTTATGCTCGTCGGTCGTCGGAAAGTCAAAATTCCATAATTTTTTAATATTGTTTACAGCCGTATCACGCATTGCTTTTGCTGCTTCTCGCAAGTTCTTATCTGCATTCTGCGTCTTTTTGCCAAGCCCTTTATTTACAAAACCTTTTACAGCATTAATTAAACTGTTGTAGTCGTTTGTTTCTGATATTTCCTTAAACTCGTTTATTTGTGCTAAATCACTTTCTATTGCCGGCAAGTAGTTATCTGCAAGATACTCGTCTTGTAACGAAATATCAAGCGCCTTTTTACTGATATGCCCCGCATATTCTAAACTTTGCTTTATATAATCTATAATCACCTGACCCCACACGGTGTCGCCTATCTCTATATCAGGGTTATACATATCTTTTAGACTTTCGAGCCATTTCTTCGGAAACGGATACGATTGAGAATATTTATGTAGATTTATTATTGTGTCTGAAAGCTTTTCATCACCCTTTTCCTCTATAAATAAATCTGCATTTTGTAAAATTATTTCACTTTTTGTTTTATAAAGCTCCTCTAAAACTATGTTGGCGGCGTTTTCATAAAACATTTCTAATTCGCTTTCGCTAAGCGTTTTAAAACTCGTAGTAATATCTGCTAAATGAAAATTCTCTTTAATAAGCTTTGCACAAAAAGCGTCCATTGTGCAAATATCTGCAAACGATAAAAGCATCAACTGTCTTTTAAGCCTTTTATTGCCCGTTTCGGCGATTTCCCGCCGTAAAGCCTTTGCTATTTTTTCACGCATTTCTGACGCCGCAGCGCGCGTATATGTCACTATTAAAAGCTCTGCCGGAGTAATGTCATCACTTTCGTCAGCAAGAAGCTTTACAACACGCTCTGTTAAAACAGCCGTTTTCCCCGAGCCTGCCGCCGCGCTTACAAACAGTGTGCCGCCGCGAGAATATATTGCATTTTGCTGGTCTTTTGTAAACTCAATTTTATTCGTCATAGCTTTCCTCCTCAAGCTTTTTAAGCACTTGCTGATGATTTAGCTTTTCAATATTTCTTACGGCATCGCCATCTTCAAATCCGCATACAGATGAGTAATCACAATATGAGCATATACTTTTTTTGTTTTTCTTCCTATAGGGATAAACCGGAATGGCGCCTTTGTGCAGCGACAAGCCCATACTTTTTATTATGTCATCAATCTTTCTTGAAAGCTTGTAAAACTGCTCGGCGTTATATAAAGAGCCTGAGATTTTGCCTTCCTTAGACACTTTCACAGGCAGGTATCCGGCAAGCTCCCCCACGCCCATACCGGTTAATACAGATACATCGTTAAGTATCATTCCGGAAAGCTTGCCGCTTTCCATCTTTCTTTGTGCTATCTCCTTTTCGCTTTTATTTCTGCCGTACTCCATTTCAGATACACCAAGCCTTGACGGCAAATATAAAACGCCGGCGGGGATAATATCACCATAACGCGCTTTCCCGTTTTTTTCTATCGCTAAAAGATACAGGCACATTTGTAAGTCAAGCCCCTCAATAACATTGTAGAGGTCAAACTCCTGATTACCCGTTTTATAATCCACAATTCTCAGATACTTTTTATTTCCCCGCGTCATTATATCAACACGGTCAACAACTCCCGTAACCTTTACCTTAGAATTTTCAGTAAGCGGCACTT
>JAAZGX010000184.1 GCA_012511005.1 Clostridiales bacterium | reverse complement strand
CCTGTGAGATTGACGGCTACGGAATATGGAATTATTGAATATCTTATGCGAAATATGGGCTGTGTGCTGTCTACCTCTCAAATTTATGAAGCTGTCTGGAATGAGCCGTCATTTGCGGGTGATAAAACAGTTACGGTACATATCAGAAGAATACGCGAAAAAATTGAAATTAACCCAAAGGAACCAAAATATTTAAAGGTGGTGTGGGGAATTGGATACAAAATCGAAAAACTTTAAATACTCAGATTTTACTAAAATTGTTGCTGTGCTTCTTTGTTTCACACTTGTTTTTTTAGCAGGTCACTCAGCATTTTCATTATACAGAAGTGAAATTATCTTTGCTGACGGAGGAAAAGATAATTTTACGGCAACCCCGTCATTTCTATATAATATCCGTAATGACATAAGGGTTATTGCAGCTTATTCATCATTTAACAAAAACTTTATTAATGATAAAGCGGTCTTTGCCGCAAAGGAATATAATACAAGAACCTCTATTGAAAACCTTAATGCCGATAGGGAAAGAGCGATTAAAATTTTTGATATTATTCAAAAATTCAAAAGCTTTTCGCCCGAAAAGCCAGAGTCAAACGCAGCATATGATGATTATGACAACAATGACGGGTATTACTCTTATAACAATGGTGTTTATGGAACAATAGATACAACAAGTGCATCTTTATTCCAAAGGTTTGAGTTTACCTCTCCTTATGATAATTCCGTTCTAATAGATAACGCTGTATCAACTCTTTGGCTTTCCTTTTACTCGCCCTCAAATATTGATATTAAAGAAGTAAACTCTTTCCTTGAGCGTAAATACAGCAGCTATGATATGTGGTACGACGACTATCAGGTTCTTAGAAGCTATATTTTTAACCTTGTTAATGACGCTCGAAGTCACTCCTCTATAAACACTGAATTTGACAAGAAAATTGAAAGCTATATTAATAACAACTGGGACAATTATGTAGGAGCATACTACAGTTGCCAAACCCATATATCATTAATGACTAACATACAATTTATAGTTGTTAACTCAAAAACCAAAGAGGTCTTTTCAAATGTAGATGAAAATATAGATGTTTTCAAGTCCTCTATTACAGATAGTTTGTTTCATATAAATTATTCAGCAAAGCAGGGGCTTATAAGCGGAGGAGTTCCGGATAAAACAACATCAAGTGAAACGATTATGGACCTTTTTAGCTCCACTTTCGGCGTTTATGACTCGCGAATTTTCAGCAACAGCTATTTAGAAGATTACTTTGGCACAGAGTATGATGTGTACATTATGATGCCTAAAGAGCTAAAACAGGGGGACATTTACCACTATATTTATCAAAACTATAACGATATAAAACAGCATCATAATACACCGGGACTTACGGCAATACTTTTCTTTTTGCTCTTTTCTTTACTCCCTGCTTTTTATCTTATTTTTGCCGCAGGCAGGAAAGATGAGAATACTGTAAAGCTTGCCTTTTTTGATAAGATGCCTTTTTCCATACACTTTGTCCTTTCGTCAAGTGTTGCGGCGGCGCTTCTTGCTCTTATCGCTATTCTCATTTCTTTTGAGTTCAGCAATACCTTTTATGATTCCTCACTATATATCGTACTTTCTGCGGTTTACCGTGCGGTTCCCTCTGCCGTCGGAATTATATTTGCGGCAGCATATCTTATCATGCTTGAAATGGTGCTGTCTTTTGCCCGTTTAGTAAAAGCCAAGCAGCTTTATAGGTACTCTATTACTTATTATATTGTAAAGCTTTCTAAAAATATTTTAAGGCTTATAATGTTCCCCTTTAATAAAAATTTAAAACGCAAGTTTTTGTGGGGCATCATTTTTTTCTTAATTTTAGACGCCCTTTTAGCCTTTTCGGTTGGAGCTATTATGAACGAGGCACTAATATTCACCTTTTTCCTGTGGGTAGTTCTTAATGCAGCCGTTTTCTTTGCCGCAATAAAATTTACTTCCGGTTTGACGGTTATAGCAAAAGCGGCAGAGGAAATGAGTGCGGGCAACTATGATATTCCGCTTGATATAAACTCTTTGCCAAAGTCTTTAAGAAAAACAGCAAGTGATATAATGGACATAAGAGGCAGTATTCAAAATGCCGTTAACGAACAGTTAAAAGGCGACAGAATGAAAACTGAGCTGATAACGAATGTTTCTCACGACCTGAAAACACCGTTAACCTCTATAATCAACTATGTGGATTTGCTTAAAAAATGTAATATAGAAGATGAGGAATGCAAAAAGCATCTTGAAGTGCTTGATGAAAAATCGAAAAGACTTAAATATCTTATTGAGGACCTCACAGAGGCGAGCAAAGCGACAACGGGTAATATAAAAATAAACGAAGCGCCTATTGATTTATCTGAGCTTGCCGTTCAGGCTTTGGGTGAGCATAGTGACGCGTTTGAGGCAGCGGGACTTAACATAGTATATGAGCCGGGAAAGGAGCATCCCATTATTTATGCTGACAGTCAGCATACTTGGCGGATTATAGAAAACTTAATTTCAAATGTAAAAAAGTACGCACAGCCTGAAACGAGAGTGTATATGGAAGTTTATACGGATTATGACTACGGTGTATTCTCCATAAAAAATGTAAGTAAAAATCCGCTTAATATCCCCGTTTCTGAACTGACAGAAAGATTTGTGCGCGGCGATTCTTCCCGTACCGGCGAGGGAAGCGGTTTGGGGCTTTCAATAGCACAAAGCCTGTGCGAGCTGCAAAAAGGCAGATTTATTCTTGAGATAGACGGCGACCTATTTAAGGCTAAAGTTAAGTTACCTTTATACGACAGCACACTTTCCGAATAGACTAACATTAATAAAACCCGTATCACAATAAAAACTGT
>JAAZGX010000183.1 GCA_012511005.1 Clostridiales bacterium | reverse complement strand
GGAATAACTATATAGTCAAGCTTAGTGTTATATGCGAAAGCAAAACTGCCTATAGATGTTACCTGTGAGGGCAAAACTGCTGACATTAGCATTTCCATACTCTCAAAGCTGTGGTCACCTATACGAGCAAGTTTTGAGGGGAAATTTATGTATGTCAAATACTTATTGTCTTTAAAAGCATAGTTTCCAATATTAGTGATGCTCGACGGTATATCGTATGTATATCCATCTTTAGATGCGGGATATTTTATGAGTGTCGTTCCGAATGCGTTGAACAATACACCGTCTATATCCATATAATTCTTATTACTCGGTTTAACGTTTATTTCTTCAAGCGCATATGCACAATCGAAAGAAGCGCCGTTTACAGAGGTTATATTTGCGCCTATTTCAATGCTCGTCAATGCTGTGTTTTCAAAAGCTGCATTGCCTATCGAGGTTACAGGAATATCTGTTCCGTTGAAATTAACGCTATCAGAAACAGTTGTAGACTTTACACTATCATTCGTAAAGCCGATTATTTCAGCCTCTTCCATATTATCTATAAGACGATATTCATAGTCGCCGCTTATGCCAGCTTTTACTACGATGTCTATATAATCATAAAGACCATTTGGAGCAATAGCGTATAGCTTTGCCGTACCTGCACCTACGGCTGTTAATTTACCGTCTTTTAAGATTACAACATTTTTATTGTCTACCGCAAAAGCAGCCTTGTCATAATTCGAAAATTCGCTTCCGCCAATAGTAGCAACAGCAGAAACTGATATTGATTCGCCAATAATTAAAGATGTCGAATTCACGGATAAAACCAGTTCTGTTACATCAATTAAATTTGAAAAGTCTATTTTCTTTATTGCCGCGTATGAAGAAAGATTCGAGTTGTCAGCTTTGCTGTATATTGTGAGAAACGCAGACGAGTCAAAATATGTAATAGCTGTGTCAAGCACTAAATCGCTCTCAGTCATAAAAATTTTAAGCGCCGTATCACCTACAAAAGCATCTTTTCCGATAGTTGTTATAGATTCCGGAAGAAATACAGCCGCTAATGAAGTACAGTCTCTGAATGCCGCATCGCCTATACCAGTAAGAGAAACGGAAGCTAAAAGGTCAACAAATGCGAGGGAAGAACAGCCGTAAAACGCTGCACTCCCTATTGTTTTAAGGTTGGATGAGGTTTTGAAAACAGCCAGTTCAATGCAGCCGTAAAAAGCACCCGTTCCAATTTTTGTGATTGTATCAGGAAGCTTTATTTCTCTAATTCCTGAGCAATCCTTGAAAGCGTAATCTCCAATAGATGTAACTGTTCTGCCAGCTATTGTGTCAGGAATTTCAACAACACCCGTTACTCCTGAGTTAAATTGTGCAATTTCAACGGTGCCGTCATTGAGAAAATGATAAACATAATCGCCCTCTACACGCTCTGCTACTGTTACTGTACAGGTGTCCGTTAAATTGTTTATAGATATAACACTAATCACAGCAGTACCAAGCCCAACCGCTTTTATAACACCACTGTCACTTACGGTTGCCACTTCCGTGTTAGAAGAAATGAATGAACAAATATCTTCTCCATACTCTGATGAGGCGTTAGGTAAAACGGTTACCGTCAGCTGTACTGTTTCTTTAAGTGCCATAAACACAGACTTAGGCGCAACAGATACGCTCTTTACCTCTTCAATAACGGGGGAAAGGTTTTTATAATCAGCTGCAACAAGAGTAGCATAATCTGATATAATATTATCTGTACCCCAACCGTAATAAGTAATATCGGTACAACCAGTAAAGGCAAGATTGGCTGCAAAAGCAGAAACGGTCAAATCTGAGGTCTTTTTGCTTGTATAAACCGCAAAATGCCTCAATGCACTGCAGTTGGCGAATGCTCTGTCATCTACAATGCTTGTAAAGCTTTCTAAAGCAGCGGGATACGCACTAAAGTCGCCAAAGTCACTTACGCTTGCATTTGTACCTATAACAATAGTATTAAGTTTAGCG
>JAAZGX010000182.1 GCA_012511005.1 Clostridiales bacterium | reverse complement strand
TTATGAAAAGCGTAAATATATATGTTGACAATGCGGCTACTACGAAGATGAAGAGAGCTGCAATTGACGCGATGATACCGTATATGGATACCTATTATGGCAATCCGTCAAGCCTTCATACACAAGGGCAAAAGGCTAATACTGCACTTCACAAATCCCGTGAAACAATAGCTTCACTAATTGGCTGCACACCAAGGGAATTATATTTTACTTCAGGCGGGAGTGAAGCGGACAATCAAGCTATTATGTCTGCCGCGGCACTTGGCTTAAAAAAGAATAAAAAACACATTATTTCAACGGCGTTTGAGCATCATGCGGTGCTTCACACACTCCACAGGCTTGAAAAACAAGGATTTAATATTACACTTCTTGATGTTCACGAGAATGGTATTATAAAAGCAGAGCAAGTGGAAGAAGCTATTAGGGAAGATACTTGTCTTGTAACTGTTATGTATGCCAATAATGAAATCGGCACAATTCAGCCTATAGCAGAAATTGGGAAGATTTGTAGAGATAAAGGCGTATTATTTCATACAGATGCCGTACAAGCTGCCGCTCATTTGGATATTGATGTTGTCCGTGAACATATAGATATGCTGTCTATGTCCGCCCACAAATTCCACGGCCCTAAAGGCGTTGGCGCACTTTATGTTAAACGGGGGATAATATTAACAAATCTTATTGAGGGCGGCGCACAAGAGCGCGGTAAACGCGCGGGGACAGAGAATTTGCCGGGTATAGTTGGAATGGCACAGGCTTTTTCTGAAGCTATGGCGAATATGGAAAAAGATAATAAGAGAATATCAGCTCTTCGTGATAAAATCATAGACGGACTTTTAACGATACCCTATTCAGTATTAAACGGTGACGCTAAAAATCGTTTACCCGGGAATGTCAGCATTTGCTTTGAGGGGATAGAGGGTGAGGCTTTACTTTTACTTCTTGATGCGCGCGGCATAGCGGCGTCTTCAGGTTCTGCTTGCACCTCAGGCTCTTTAGACCCAAGCCATGTTTTGCTTGCTATCGGCAGGCCTCATGAAATAGCTCACGGCTCACTTAGGATTTCCCTTTCAGAGGAGAACACCGAGGAAGAAGCGAACTATATTATAAAAAATGTAGCAGAAGTTGTGGATTTGCTCAGAAAGATGTCGCCCGTCTGGCGTGACCTTAAAGAAGGGAGAAAAGAATATGTTATACAGTGAAAAGGTGATGGAGCATTTTCTTAATCCGCATAATGTCGGAGTTATAGAAGATGCAGACGGCGTTGGCGAAACAGGCAACGCAAAATGCGGAGATATAATGAAAATATACCTTAAAATTAAAGATGAGGTTATTGAAGATATAAAGTTTGAAACATTCGGCTGTGCGTCTGCCATAGCTTCAAGCTCTATGGCTACGGAGTTAGTCAAGGGGAAGACTATTTCTGAAACACTTGAACTCACTAACAAAGCCGTAGTAGAGGCGCTTGACGGCTTGCCGCCGCAGAAAATTCACTGCTCTGTACTTGCAGAGGAAGCCATAAGAGCGGCAATAGCAGATTATTACAGAAAAAGAGGCGAAGCTCCGGCACACAATTTAAATGAGCCGGACTGCGCAACATGTGAGCTTTGCGCGACATGCAGGGAGGATGGTGAAAATGACAACCCGTGAAATGCAAAATGAAATTCTCCGCTTGAAAAAAGGGAATGACATATGTATCTTAGCGCATGTCTATCAATCACAAGATATCCTTGAGGTTGCCGACTATACGGGCGATTCATTCGCGATTAGTGAAGCTGCCGCGAAAGCACCCGAAAAAAATATTCTTATGTGCGGTGTTCGCTTTATGGCGGAAACGGCAAAAATTCTGTCGCCTGAAAAGAAAGTCATTCTATGTAATTCCTCTGCCGGCTGCCCTATGGCAGAGC
The DNA here is from genome assembly GCA_012511005.1 of Clostridiales bacterium. Classification (GTDB taxonomy): domain Bacteria; phylum Bacillota; class Clostridia; order Oscillospirales; family Acutalibacteraceae; genus DTU089. The sequence goes on along the minus strand of JAAZGX010000182.1, from coordinate 2,178 downwards.
AGATAGACCTTGACAATTTAAACAGAATTAAAGAGAACAACAAGGGTTATGCCATAGCGGCTTACATCAACACAACGGCAGAACTTAAAACGGGATGTGATGTATGCGTTACCTCCTCGTCAGCCGTTAAAATAATCAAAAGAATGCCGCAAAAAGATATTGTGTTTATACCGGACTGTAATCTTGGCGACTATGTAAAAAGGCAAGTGCCCGAAAAGAATATAAAACTCGTAAACGGCGGCTGCCCAACGCATTCGCGAATAACTGTAAAAGATGTTAGAGAAAAGAGAGAGGCACACCCTAACGCCGTTCTTCTTGTCCATCCGGAGTGTCGCCCTGAAGTCGTAAAAGAGGCTGACTTTGTAGGCAGCACCACGCAAATTATGGATTTAGCAAAAGAAAGCACTGCAACTGAATTTATAATCGGAACTGACAATAGCATTGTGCAGCATTTACAGTTTAGCTGTCCTAATAAGGAGTTTTATCCCCTTTCAATGGATTGCTACTGCCATAATATGCTCGTAACAACGCTTCCTAATGTGCTGTCTGCCGTAAAATTACAAGGCGGCGAGGAAATAATATTATCTGATGAAACGATTAAAAAGGCGCGCCTGCCTATAGACGAAATGTTGAGGCTTGGCAGTGAATAGGGCTGTAATTGCGATGAGCGGCGGGGTAGACTCTACCGTTGCCGCATACCTTATGAAGCAGGCGGGGTTTGATTGTATCGGCGCTACAATGAGTCTTTTAGACGGCGGCGAAAGCATGACAGATATCTATAGTAACGCGCGTGCCGCAGCCGTTAAGCTTGGTATAGAGTTTAATATTATAAATTATTCCGATGACTTCTATAAAGAGGTCATCGGACGATTTATTGACTCTTATGAGCGGGGAGAAACACCAAATCCGTGCATTGAGTGCAACCGTTTTATGAAGTTCGGAAGACTTTTAGAATATACAAAAAGCCAAAACTGCGATTATTTAGTTACGGGGCATTATGCAAGAATAAAAAAGGAGGGCGGCAGATACTACCTTATGAAAGCCGCTGACGATGAAAAGGACCAAAGTTACTTTTTATATTTTTTAACACAGGAGCAGTTAAAGCATATTATGCTGCCGTTAGGGGAGCTTAATAAAAAGGAAGTTCGCGAAATAGCGAAAGCAGAGGGCTTTTCAAACGCTAAAAACAAAGAAAGTCAGGATATTTGCTTTGTGCCAAACGGCGACTATGCAAAATTTATTGAAACAGTATCAGGAAAAGCATATCCGCACGGTAATTTTATGGATAAAAACGGCGGCATTTTAGGAGAGCATAAAGGACTTATAAGGTACACAATAGGGCAGCGCAAAGGGCTTGGATTAGCACTTCCAAAGCCGCTTTATGTTTGTGAAAAACATGTAAATACGAACACAGTAATCCTCGGAAGAAATGAAGATTTATATAAAAAGAGTTTTAGGGTAAGGAGCTTAAATTTTATAGCCTTTAACACTTTGCCTAAAACATTTGAAGCGAAAGTAAGGGTTCGTTACCGCCAAAAAGAACAGCCCGCTTTGATTTCTGTTCAAGACGACAGTACGGCACAAGTGGAATTTTTACAGGCGCAAAGGGCGATAGCGCCCGGTCAAACAGCCGTGTTTTATGACGGGGATATGGTTTTGGGCGGCGGCGTTATTCTGCCGAACTGATAAAGGAGCGTTACTTTGGCAAAGTCTTATTTAATTAAAGACACTACAAAAGAGGAAAGAATAAAGATTATAGAGCGCTCACTCAACACCTGCGGCACACCGTGTGAGGGCTGCACGCTCTGCGACGGAATTATGGGGCTTGGCGACGCGTGGAGTATGTACAAACCATATATTGACGGCGAGAAAGAGATATCTGAAATAAATGAGGAAATACGGACGGGATTCGTCCGATAAAGCAAATAACCGGCAAAATCTGCCGGTTATTTTTATGCCTAAAATCTAATTCATAGACTTTTTTACCGTCTTTTTTAGTGCTTTTAGCAATATGCTATATGATTGACCCAAGAAGCAGCACTTCTAAGCTATCACTGTAAATTTGGTCAAACTGTGATATGGGAAGCGGGTTTCTGCCTTTGCCAACCTCCATTGTATAGCCCGGTCTTCTATAGTCCTGTATAAACCAGTCCTTATAACCTGCATATGAGGCTATAC
>JAAZGX010000181.1 GCA_012511005.1 Clostridiales bacterium | reverse complement strand
TTGGTGTAGATGAAAGTGTTGATGTCGTTGTAAGACCCGAGGATGTTGATGTTGTCGATGTTGAAAAATCAATGATTTCAGGAAAGGTTACCTCTACTACATTTAAGGGCGTACATTATGAAATAATCGTTGAAATTAAAGGCTTTAAGTGGATGATTCAGACGACTGATTACAGGGCGCCCGGCTCTGTAATAGGTCTTCATATAGAGCCTGATGCTATTCATATTATGAAAAAGTCTGACTATTCCGGACTTTACGGAGATTACAGCTCTTTTAGTGAAGAATTTGAGGATATGTCTGACGCTTCTATAGTTTTAGAAAACGAATAATAAAAGGGGTGAGCTAAATGAATAATAAAAACTCCCTTGGTGCAAAGCTTGTATCTGCGCCGTATGTAGCTTGGGCGGCAATTTTTATTGCGGCTCCCCTCGTTATGGTTTTCTATTATACATTTACTAATAGTTCCGGCTCTTTTACTTTAGATAACATTCTTTCTATACCAAACTACGCAAGTACAATTATGCTTTCTGTGTGGCTCGGTCTTATCGCCACCGTAATCAGTCTTATTACGGCTTATCCAATAGCGTATATTATAGCGACTGCGCGCCCGTCCATTCAGCGCACTCTCGTTATGCTTATTATGCTGCCTATGTGGATGAACTTTTTAATACGCACTTATTCTTGGATGTCAATTTTAGAGGATAATGGTATTATCAATATGTTCGTTACAAAGGTATTAGGCTTAGCGCCGCTTCATTTAATAAATACACGCGGGGCTGTAGTTCTCGGTATGGTATATAACTTTTTGCCTTATATGATTTTGCCGCTTTACTCTGTTATGACAAAGCTGGATTACTCTCTTGTAGAAGCGGCAGAGGACCTTGGGGGAAATAAGCTTACTGTATTTAAGAGCGTCATACTTCCCCTTAGTATTCCCGGTATTGTATCCGGTATCACAATGGTTTTTGTACCGTCTGTCAGCACATTTTATATATCTCAAAAGCTTGGCGGCACATCTGCCACGCTTATTGGAGATGTCATTGAAATGCAGTTTCAAACGGCATATAACTACCATTTAGGCGCCGCTCTTTCTTTTGTATTAATGATTTTAATATTTATAAGCCTTGCTGTCATGAAAAAATTCTCGGATGACAGCGGTGAAGTTATTATTTAGCTCTTTGTAAAGGAGGCGCAAAATTGAGTAAAAGCAGAGCTTTAGGCAAAATTTATTCACTTTTAATATTTCTTTTCCTATATACCCCTATTTTTATACTTTTGTTGTTCAGCTTTAACAGCTCGCACAGCACATCCGTATTTGCGGGCTTTTCTTTGCGTTGGTATAAAGAGCTGCTTTATGACAGTGCAACGCTTGAAGCTCTCAAAAATACAATTATTCTTGCTGTTTCCTCCTCCCTTTTTGCTACGGTTTTGGGCACCGGCGCCGCCGTCGGCATATATAGCTATAAGCTTAAATGGTTTAAATCCTCTGTTCTTTCTGTTACAAATATACCTATGATGAACCCCGAAATTGTTACAGGTATTTCTATGATGCTGCTTTTTGTGTTCGTTGGCAGACTTATAGACAAAACAGGGATTTTAGGTTTTTCCACACTTTTAATAGCACATATAACCTTTAATTTACCATATGTTATACTGTCCGTTCTTCCAAAACTGCGGCAAACAGACATACATCTTTCTGAAGCGGCTCAGGACTTGGGCTGTACGCCGCTGCAATCATTTTTTAAGGTTGTGCTGCCGTCTATTATGCCCGGTATTGTAACGGGGCTTATTATGTCGTTTACGCTTTCGCTTGATGACTTTATAATAAGCTATTTTGTAAGCGGTCCCACCTCTCAAACATTGCCGATTAGAATTTTCTCTATGACCAAAAAAAGAGTTACGCCCGATATGTACGCACTCTCATCTTTAATATTTATTGCTGTTCTTCTGCTTCTCATTCTTGTTAATATTTCGCAAGTGCGAGGAGAAAAGAAGAAAAGCATTAAACAAATATAGCTCAATATGAAAGGGGTTTTTATTATGAAAAAACTTATTTGCCTTGTTTTCGTTTTAGTTGTTTTAGCTTCAGCCGTCATTTTACCGGTAAGCGCCGCACCTG
>JAAZGX010000180.1 GCA_012511005.1 Clostridiales bacterium | reverse complement strand
TTTTATCGGATGGCACGCCGTGCGGTAACGATGAATTTTTACCGCTTACAACAATTGTATCAAAAGACAGAGCCTCTGCACCGTTTTTTAACATAAAAAAGTCTAATTCGAGAGCTGTTTGTTTTTCGGTTACACCGTCTTTTATAAAGCCGAGGATATAAGAGAAAGCGTTTTTTGCAATCTCCTGCGCCTTTTTTATGCATTCAAGCTCAAAACTGTTTTTTATAGCGCGCATTTCATTTATCGCTTTATCAAGAGAACCGTCGGAAATAGGCTCCTTTATATCAAAAAAGGCTTTCATTCTTTCAAAATCAGAAATATAAAGCCTGTCACTTTCAAAAAGAATTCTATTTAGTTTATGCTCATTAAAAAACTCCGGAATTTGCCGTTTAGCGTCTATAAGTTCATCTACTGGACATACTGTAATTGACTTTTCGGCAGCTTCTAAGTACCTGCTGTCCGTTAAAAAGACGGTACTATTCGTAGTTACGAGTAAAAATCCGTTACTTGACGGAAAGCCCGTAAAGTAACGCCTGTTTACCGGCGACGAAATAACTGCGCCGGTTTCATTGTTTAATGTTTTTTTAAGTCTATCAATCGTTGACATAATAGCCTATCCTCTTGTTAAATTCGTCAAGTAAAATTCTTTCGCGTTTCCTTATTTCCATAAAGTGTTTACGGAAAAACACTTCGGGAGTTTTTGGGTCTACAAGCAAAGGCACGGCTCCCGCCTTATTTGCCGCTTCAACATCGGCAAATATTTGGTCGCCTATCATACCAAGCTGCGAAATATCAACACCAAGCTTTTTCGCGGCTTTATAAAGTGCTTTTGGAGATGGCTTGCGGGCAAAAGCAATATAGTCAATACCGAGCTTTCGAGCGAGTAAATATGCTCTTATAGCCGTTGCGTTTGATAGAATAATAATAGGAATATCTGCTGCTTTTATGCTTTCAACCCAAGAGTTTGAATTGTTAAAGAACTTGAGTGACCCATCATAAACGAGCGTGTTATCAAGGTCAACAGCCACGCCTTTTACCCCGATTTCTTTAAGTATTTCGGGTGATATTTCGTCAATTGTACGAAACCTATATTTAAATGAATGTAATCCCATAGTACTCCTCAACAAAAGGGAGACAGAAATGTATTCCGTCTCCCTTGTTTTGTTTGTGAAAGCTCATTAATACTTTCGTTTACGAGCTGCTTCAGACTTCTTCTTTCTCTTAACGGAAGGTTTTTCATAATGCTCCCTCTTGCGAACTTCCTGAATAACTCCGTCTCTTGAGGTTTGCCTTTTAAATCTTCTGAGAGCGCTGTCCAACGACTCGTTTTCCTTAATCTTAACCTGGCTCATATAGTTTAGGTTCCCTCCTTCCGAAGTACGCCTAAGGTACAATTTAGAATACCCTGCCATTATATAACAGAATACATAGTGTGTCAAGAAGAAGTTTTTACTTTTTCCTTGTATATTTCTGCTAATTTACAATAAAATGCCTTACTTTGCAAGAGCGCCTACCATCATCATAAATTCACCAATTTGACCGCCAAACTCCGGCGCGCCTTCCATTATAAGCCTGCCTTTGCGGACGGCGTCTAACATATCGTCAATAGAAAGCAATATGCCGAGTGCGCTGTCAAAATTATCAAACTTCATGGTGAAAAACGGCATGGCGCGTTTATAATCGCCCTTACCTGCCTTGCTTTTACCTGCTTTTATTCTAAGATATGCAGAAACCTCCGGCGCTCCCTCTACTGCCCAAGCATAGACCCTGTCAGGGCTTTTAAGCGTCCAAGCATGGACTGCCTCATGACCGTTTTTGTTAAGCGCGCTAATGCCCGTCGATAAAAGGTAAAAGTATAGTTTGACGAGCAGTTTTTTCGTTTCCTCATCCTCCGGAGGCGCTTCAAGTCCAAGCAACGATGCCATTTTAAGAAGAGCAGACATAAAGGCTATAAACTCTTTTGCAAATTTTACGGCGCCTTTCATCTTTGGAAGTGTTGACGGCCCGATTTTACCTTTGAAAAAGGCGTTCATTGACTCAATGCTTTTAAACTCCAATTCTATGAACGGTTGCTTTTTAACTTTGTATGCAACCCTGTCGGCGTGGACTAACCACTCGTCACCGTTTACGGTAAAATGTGTGGCAACCTTACCCTCAGGCGAGCTATCGTCAAGCGCGCTTACCTGAAATACGGCGTGAATGTTTGCAAATTTTTTCTTGAGCGAGGGAATATCGGCAACAATAGTCCTAAGGAGAGGCAAAGCGCCGCAAAGGAAAATTTTATTTGCATATATGTCGTCTTTTGATGCCAAAACAATCAATCCTTTCCTTGTGTAAAGCTTTTAAACCTCATCGTTCCAATCGTCATCCTGCTCAAAATCCATATTCATGGTTTCTCTTATGGAGTTTATTATTCCATTTGAGTCAATTCCGATAATGGACATAATGTCCTCATGAAGTCCAATAGGAGCGAATACATCTTGCAGTCCGAGCTTTTTAAATGCACAGCCTTTTCCGCTCTCAACTACGACTTCCGCAACAGCAGAGCCAAGACCGCCTAATACTGTGTGGTCTTCTGCCGTTATGATACGGCGTGTTTCAACGGCGGCTTTAATAATAGCCTCTTTATCAATCGGTTTTATAGTATGCATGTTGAGAACTCTGACTTTTAGTCCGTCAGCCTTTTCAAGAAAATCTGCCGCTTGCAGTGCTTGGAATACACAAGAGCCTGTTGCAATAACGGTAATGTCTGTGCCTTCGTGTACTGTAACAGTCTTGCCAATTTCATAACCATAATCAAAGTCTTTATACAGCACCCTGTCAAAGCCTCTGTTCATTCTGATATAAAATGGACCCGGTGTGTTGTAAGCTGCCATAACGGCGTTATAGGTTTCATAACCGTCTGCGGGGCAAATTACAGTTAGGTTCGGTATTGCACGAGTTACGGCAAGGTCAACAATTGCGTGGTGTGTTGAGCCTGCTTGCCCGAATGAAGTTCCCGCATGCGTGGCTATTACCTTTGCATTAATATTTTGATAGCAGATGTCTGTATGAAGCTGGTCTGCCGCGCGAAGCGATGCAAATATTGAAAAGGTCGAAAGAAACGGCACAAGCCCTGCCTTTGCCATACCTGCCGCAACGCCGAACATATTCTGCTCTGCTATGCCGACATTAAAAAATCTGTCCGGAAATTCTTGCTGGAACTCACCGATTTTAGTGGACTTAGCAAGGTCTGCAGTAAGTGCCACAACCTCCGGATGAGCGCGCCCTAAGTCAACAAGCGCTTTTCCGTAATACTCAGAGGTCGAAAGAGAAGTAGAGTCAACCGCTGTATATGTCATTCCGCCTGCCATATTACGCACCCTCCTTTTCAGCGCGAGCTACACGCTCTTTGTAAGATTTGTCAAGCTCTGTTTTTGCTTTTTCATACA
>JAAZGX010000179.1 GCA_012511005.1 Clostridiales bacterium | reverse complement strand
TGCGCCTTTTGGAAGCGATTTTACAAAAACGCATGAACGCGCCGGTTCTGAATTAAAGTATTTTCCGTAAATCTCGTTAAAGGGGAGAAAGTGTTCAGCCTCTGTTAAAAAGCAGGTTGTTTTTACAACATTTTCAAAGTCAAGGTTTTCTGAATGAAGGAGTGCTTTTATATTTTCACAAACCCTCGTAGTTTCTTTTAAAAGTCCGCTTTCAAATTCGTTCGTTTCCGGGTTTATGGCGATTTGACCCGAAAAGAAAATAAATCCGTTAGTTTTAATACCCTGACTGTACGGTCCTACGGGTGAGGGAGCATTTTTCGTATAAACCTTTTCCATATTATTTTCCTTTCAGCCACAGAGCTTAAAGCCTTCGCTTATTAAAGCCTCGCGAATTTCATCAAGATGCGCATGATTTCTCGTTTCCATAGAAATGTTAAGAAAGCAGCCGTTTATGTCCATATTAGCGCCTCCCTGTGTGTACTGAACGCTTATTACATTAGCGCCCATATCGGCGATTATGGCTGACACAGTTTTTAATTGACCGGGTTTATCCACAAGCTCGATTATAAGGTTCGTAAGCCTGCCGGATGTTAAAAGCCCTCTGTTTATTACTCTTGAAAGAATATTAACATCAATGTTACCGCCCGAAACAACGGCAGTAACCTTTTTATTTTTTATAGGTAAATTTCCGAACATAGCAGCCGCAACAGACAGCGCGCCGGCGCCCTCGGCAATTAGCTTGTGCTGCTCAATTAAAGCAAGAACCGCCGCCGCTATTTCATCTTCCGACACAGTTATAATCTTGTCCACATATTGTTGGCACATATCAAAAGTTAGCTGACTTGGTTTCTTTACTGCCGTACCGTCGGCGAATGTGCAAACGCTGCACAATGTTGCGCAGTTTTTATCAAGAATAGATTTGTGCATACTTGCAGCCCCCGCCGCTTGAACGCCATACACCTTGCAAGTAGGTTTTATGGTTTTTATTGCATATGCAATTCCTGCTATTAAACCGCCGCCGCCTACGGGTACTATTACGGCATCCATATCGGGCAGTTGCTCGATTAGCTCTAAAGCAACGGTAGCCTGACCTGCTATAACATCAATATCATCAAACGGGTGTACAAAGAGTGCGCCTGTTTCATTACGGAAAGAAAGCGCCGCCGCATAGGCATCGTCATACACTCCGTCAACAAGCTTAATTTCTGCGCCGTATTGCCTTGTAGCCTCAATTTTAGATATTGGAGCTGTGGCAGGTAAAAATATAGTCGCCTTTATGCCAAAGCTTTGCGCCGCAAGTGCAACTCCCTGAGCATGATTGCCCGCAGAGCAAGCTACAACGCCCTTTTTCTTTTCCTCCTTTGTCATAGCAGACATTCTAAAGTAAGAGCCGCGAAGCTTAAACGAGCCTGTTTTTTGAAGATTTTCAGTTTTAAGGTAAACTTCTGCATCGGGAAAGATTGCGGGAGCATAAATTAAATCGGTTTTTTTAACAGTACCGGCAAGTACTCTGCCCGCAAGATAAACTTTGTCTAAAGTGAGCATAGAAAAGTCCTTTCTAAATTAAAACCGCGCCTTTATCCGCCGAGGAAACCCTTTCGGTATATCTTTTTAGGTACCCTTTTTGTTCGGCTGTTTCTTTTATTTTAATTTCCTTTTTACGCTTTTGTAATTCTTCGTCAGAAACAAGAAGATTTATGGAGTAAGACGGTATGTCAATTGCAATTTTATCTCCGTCTTTAACATATGCAATAGTGCCGCCTGCGGCAGCCTCAGGCGAAATATGCCCTATTGCCGCGCCGCGTGTAGCGCCTGAAAACCTGCCGTCCGTAACGAGAGCGACAGACTCGTCAAGCCCCATTCCCGCTATTGACGAGGTAGGGGAGAGCATTTCTCTCATACCGGGGCCGCCCGCGGGACCTTCGTATCGTATTACAACAACATCGCCCGCTTTGATTTTGCCGCCATAAATCGCCTCAACCGCAAGTTCCTCACTGTCAAACACCTTAGCGGTACCCGTAAAGTGATGCATAGACTCTTTTACGGCGCTGCGCTTAACAACGGAGCCGCAAGGCGCAAGATTTCCGAACAGTACGGCAAGTCCGCCCGTTTTTGCATACGGACTGCATGACGGACGAATAACAGCAGCATCTTTTATATAGCTGTTTTTAACAGCTTCACCTATGGTTTTTCCTGTTACTGTTATAGTATCTGCATTTAACAGCCCAAGCTTTAACAGCTCGTTCAGTACGGCATAAACACCGCCCGCGGCGTTAAAGTCCTGCATATGGTGTGTTCCGGCAGGAGCAAGACGGCAGAGGTTCGGCGTTTTTTCGCTAACTTCGTTAATTGTTGAAAGCTTTAGCGTAAAACCTAACTCATGCGCTAATGCGCAAAGGTGAAGCACAGAGTTTGTAGAGCAGCCGATAGCCATATCGGCTGTAAGAGCGTTCATTAAAGACTTTTCCGTCAAAATATCAGACGGCTTTATATTATTTTTAAGTAAATCCATAACAACACAGCCCGCAAGCTTTGCAAGCCTTATTCTGTCAGAATACACGGCGGGTATTGTACCGTTGCCGGGAAGCGCAATACCGAGTACTTCACAAAGGCAGTTCATAGAGTTTGCGGTAAACATACCGGAGCATGAACCGCAGCCGGGGCAAGCGGAGCATTCAAGGTCTAAAAGTTCCTGCTCGTTAATTTTACCGGAGTGATAGGCGCCGACAGCCTCAAAAACGGAGTTTAAGTCTTTCTCATCAAGTGAAAGCATAGGTCCGCCTGAAATGAATACACAAGGCAAATTAAGTCTTGCCGCCGCTAAAAGCATACCCGGCACGACTTTATCACAGTTAGGGATAAATACGAGTGCGTCAAACGCATGAGCATTAGCCATGCATTCGACACTGTCGGCAATAATCTCCCTTGACGGGAGAGAGAAGTTCATACCTCTGTGTCCCATAGCGATACCGTCACAAACGGCAATTGTATTAAACTCAATCGGCGTGCCGCCCGACATTAAAACACCGTCTTTTACGGCGCGCGATATAGTTTGAAGATGAATATGACCCGGAACAACCTCATTAAAGGAATTGACTATTCCGATAAGCGGGCGTTTAAGCTCCGTATCGGAATAACCCATTGCCTTAAACAGTGAGCGTTTCGGAGAGCTTGATACATCCTCTAAATTAAGCCTGTTAGACATAACAAAGCCCCCTTATTATTTTTTGTCCTGCTGCCAGCTCATTTTTGCGCGAAGGTCGGCGCCGACTTTTTCAACAAGAAGGTTAGACTCCTCTTCGCGCCTCTTTTTGAAAATCGGCTCGCCGGCTTTGTATTCTGCAATCCATTTTTCAGCGAATTCGCCGCTTTGGATTTCGCTTAACACTTTTTTCATTTCTTTTTTCGTTTCAGCGGTAATAATGCGGTCACCCGTCATATAGTCGCCGTATTCCGCAGTATCACTTATAGAATATCTCATAAATGAAAGCCCGCCTTTTATTACAAGGTCAATTATAAGCTTCATTTCGTGAACACATTCAAAGTATGCGCTTTCGGGTTGGTAACCGGCTTCAACGAGCGTTTCAAATCCCGCTTTCATAAGAGCCGTTACACCGCCGCATAATACTGCCTGCTCACCGAATAAATCTGTTTCGGTTTCCTCTTTAAATGTAGTTTCCAAAACTCCGGCGCGCGTTCCGCCAATGCCGTTTGCATAAGCTAACGCTATATCGTGAGCATTTCCCGTTGCGTCTTGATAAACTGCAATAAGACACGGTACGCCTTTGCCCTCCTCAAATTGACTTCTAACGGTGTGACCCGGTCCTTTAGGCGCTATCATTATAACATTGACATCCTTTGAGGGCACTATCTGCTTAAAATGAATGTTAAAGCCGTGCGCAAAGCAAAGTGTGGCGCCGTTTTTAAGGTTTGCCGCTATACCGTCATCATAAATTTTTGCCATTTTCTCATCGTTGACAAGAATCATAACAATGTCGGACTTTTTTACGGCGTCTGCGGTATTTAATACTTCAAATCCGTCCTCGCGTGCTTTTTCGGCACTTTTTGAGCCGTCATAAAGCCCTATTACCACATTAACGCCGCTGTCTCTTAGGTTTTGCGCATGGGCGTGACCTTGACTGCCGTATCCTATAACGGCAACGGTTTTACCGTCAAGAAGCGCGCTGTTACTGTCTTTCTCATAATACATTTTTGCCATTTTTAGTTCCTCCTAAATAATAAAATTATTAATATCTAAAACGTCTTCGGCGTTTTTTGAAAGGGAAAGGCTGCCCGAGCGGCAAAGCTCAATAATGCCGAGGGGCACGCATTTTACTATACAATCATTTATATTTTTCGTCGGCCCCGTAAGGTCAGCAATTATAAAACTTTCACCGATATACATTATTTTTCCGCCGTACCTGTTAAGTAGCTCCGTAACCTTGGAGTTGCCGTTACCGTCTGTTTTAAGCTTTATTAAAAGATGTTCAACGGAAACGGAGTCCTCATCCTCAAGTAAAACAGCTTGCTTTACATCGTGCAGCTTGTTCAACTGCTTGACAATTTGGCTCCTTGTGTATTCGCCGCCCGTAGATACAATCGTCATCCTTGAAATTTCGGGATTTTCAGTTTCACCAACGGCAAGGCTGTCTATATTATAGCACCGTTTACTAAAAAGTCCCGCTATTCTGTTAAGAACTCCTGATTTATTGTTAACAATAAGGCTTATTGTAAATCTTTCATTCATTTTATCATCTCCTATCCTATGAGAATATCTTTAACAGAGCCTTGAGGCGGAATCATTGGGAAAACCTTTTTATCTAAATCTATCCTGCAATCAAGAATTAAAGGTTTATTACCGGGAAGTCCGTCCTCAAAGACGCTTTCAAGCTCGCTCATTGAATTAACAACTTTGCCGTCCGCGCCAAAGGCTTTTGCAAGGTCAACAAAGTTTGTTCTTCTGTTTAATGTTGTAGACGAGTAACGCTCGTCATAAAACATACACTGCCATTGGCGAACCATACCGAGTACGCCGTTGTTTAAGATAACTATAAGCAGAGGAAGACCCTGTGAAACAGCCGTTGCAATTTCGTTAAGGTTCATACCAAAACTGCCGTCTCCGGTGAAAAGAACCGTCCTTTTCCTATCACTCGCCACACAGCCGCCAACAGCGGCGCCCATACCGTACCCCATTGTGCCAAGCCCGCCTGAGGTGAGAAGTTTATGCGGCTTTTCAAAGCCGTAATGCTGCACTACCCACATTTGGTGCTGCCCTACATCTGTGGCGACAACGGTATCGGAACTCATTTTTGCCCTTATAAAGGAAATGATATTTTCCGGCAAAAAGTCTTTTTTATCTGAAATCTGATTGTCAGACTTTTTATAACAAAGCACTCTGTTTACCCAATTAGGCTTTTCGGATTTTTTAATTGATGAAAGCAGGCTCTGTAAAATAAGTTTTGCATCACCGCACAAATCAATCATGGAAGCAACATTTTTGCCAAGCTCCGCCTCGTCTATATCAATGTGTATGACAGTACAATTTTTTGTATACTCAGAAAGGTTTCCCGTCGCCCTGTCACTAAAACGCACACCTACAGCTATCATAAGGTCAGCTTCCGACTGCGCAAGGTTTGACGCATATTTACCGTGCATTCCGCTTACGCCAAGGTTTAATTCATATGAGGAGGGAACAGCGGTAAGCCCCATAATACTAAGCCCTATTGGGGCGGATATTCTTTTTGAAAGCTCTAAAACCTCTTTTTCAGCATTTGACGCAAGTACGCCGCCGCCGCAGTATATATACGGCTTTTTAGCCGTTTCAATTGCTTTTAGTGCAACAGAAAGGTCGGGTAAAGGCTTTTTTTCATTAAAAGAGATATTATAATTGCCTTTATATTCACAAGTGCCGCTTTGCGCCGTTTTAGAAATATCTATTAAAACAGGACCTTTTCTGCCGCTTGAGGCAATTGCAAAAGCTTCATTTATTATAAATTCTAACTCATCTGCCTCTCTTACGATATAGCTGTGTTTTACAATAGGCTGAGTTATGCCTACAATATCAACTTCCTGAAAACTGTCCCGCCCTAAAAGCGGCACGGCGACATTGCCCGTAACAGCAATAATTGGGACAGAGTCAAGGTAAGCATTCGCTATGCCCGTAACAAGATTTGTAGCACCGGGACCGCTCGTAGCTATAACCACAGCCGGCTTTCCGGTTACTCTCGCATACCCGTCCGCAGCGTGAGCAGCTCCCTGCTCGTGAGCCGATATTATATGCTCTATTCTATCACAATTATTATATAGCTCGTCATAAATATCAAGAACAGCACCGCCCGGATAACCGAAAACAGTTTTTATATCGTGGCGTATAAGTTCTTCTATTAAAATTCGCGCTCCGCTATAAATCATTATAACATCCCCTAACAAACTAAAATATCGCTTTTTTATTTACTTAAATTCTATAAACCGGCTTAATAATAAGCCGTAAAACATAAAAAGTGTCGTTAATTAAATAAGTATAGCACAAAGACTGTTTTTTTTCCATAAAAAAGTCAACAAATTCCTAAATAATACTTTTATTTTTTACCAAGATAACTAATAATTTTCTCTGTCATCTCACTTGTGCCAATGCCGATTTCACCATTCTTAGAAATATCCGCCGTTCTACACCCATCTGAAAGAGCGTTATCTACTGCATTTTCAATACAAAGCGCCTCATCAAAAAGCGAAAACGAGAGTCTTAGCATCATAGCGGCAGATAATATAGCGGCTATCGGGTTTGCCTTTTCTTGTCCCGCTATATCGGGCGCAGAGCCGTGTATAGGCTCATAAAGCCCGAAAGAGTCATCCCTTACGGAAGCGGAGGGTAAAAGCCCTATTGAGCCGGTAAGAACAGAAGCCTCATCGGAAAGTATATCACCGAACATATTTGCCGTAACTAAAACATCGAATTGTGATGGATTTCTTACGAGCTGCATTGAGGCATTGTCTACGAGCATATCACTATAAATAACTTCAGGATATCCCTTTGACAGGGCGTGCATTGTTTCGCGCCAAAGCCTTGAGCTTTCAAGCACATTTGCCTTGTCAACGCTTACAAGGTTTTTCCGTCTTTTCATAGCAAGCTCAAACGCATATTTACCAATGCGTAAAACTTCCTTCTCGGAATATACTTCAGTATCAAAAGCCTGTACTGTACCGTTTTTCGTTTTACGACCGCGTTCGCCGTAGTAAATGCCGCCCGTAAGCTCCCTTACAAAAACAAGGTCAATTCCTTTTGATACAATATCCTGCCGTAAAGGTGAATAATTAATAAGTGCAGG
>JAAZGX010000178.1 GCA_012511005.1 Clostridiales bacterium | reverse complement strand
GGAAACGAAAGCTTCACCAAGCTTTCAAGCTATTCCCTTTACAATAAACGAAACGACAAGTAAAAATGACGAATTAGAACTTATAATTGAAGTGGCGTGCCAGTTTTCAAACGGGATTACAATGGCTCCTGTACTCGTAAATTATGACTATTATATTAACTATACAATGTTTCTAATCGGATTAAGATATACGCTTGTGGGAATTATTTTACTTACGGGTGTTTTCGCTTTTTTAATGGCTTTAAAAAGCAAAGGCGGCGGAAGGTATTCAATTTGGCTTTCGTTACTTTCTTTATTTTTAATTATACGAATTATGGTATCAAATGAAGGCTATTTAGCATCATATCTTCTCTTTTTCAGTATGTCTTACGAATTGACGCGCTTTCTCGTTTTTGCATTAACTTTTATAATTAAACTGATATTATTTATATATACAACAAAGTCACTTCAGCTAAAGCTGCCTCAAAATATAATACTTCTTTTCGGTTTATTTTTCCTTGTTTATGCCTCCGTGCCTATTTTATTCACGCAGAACATATTTAATCCTTTACCATTTTTGCTGTACCAAATGTCAACATTTATTTTTGACGCGTATATACTGTATCATCTTTGTAAATGCATTGCATATAAAACACAAAACGCCCGTCTGTACACAGTTGGATATATTTCAATTATTACGGGAATTTACATTGATATTTTACACGCAAGCGGTTTTATAACTGTGCGGATTTCTTGGATAATGCCCGTATCATTTATAGTGTTTATCGCTATGGCGGCATATATTCAAGTGCTGTCTATTATAGACAATTATAATGAATCGAAAAAGACTGCCGAGCTTTCAAAGGAGTTAGCTGAAACGAATATGTCTCTCATGTTAAGTCAAATTCAGCCGCACTTTCTTTATAATGCGTTAAATACAATTAAATATTTAACCAAAAAAGACCCTAAAACCGCTGAATCTGTTATTGTTAATTTTTCAAATTATCTCCGCACGAATATGGACTCTTTATCACAAAGAAAACCTGTGCCGTTTAAGGATGAATTAAATCATATTAAAAATTATGTGGCAATTGAACTTTTACGGTTTGAGGACAGGTTAAATATAGTGTATGATTTAAAGAGTACAAACTTTGTTTTGCCTGCGCTTACTATTCAACCACTCGTTGAAAATGCGATAAAGCACGGTATAAATCAAAAGGTTGACGGCGGAACTGTAACCATATCGACGAATGAGGATAAAAAGAATTTTTATGTCCGCATTACTGATGATGGGGTTGGTTATGATTTGAGTACGCTGCCGGATAACAGCCGCTCACATATAGGGCTTATAAACATAACTACAAGACTAAAAACGATGCTTAACGCGCAAGTAAACATTGAAAGCAAATTAGGTTACGGAACAACAGTATTAATCACTATTCCAAAAAACGATAAAACTATTTTAATGGAGGAGAGCTAAATGAAAATAATGGCGGTAGATGATGAAAGGCTCGCTTTAAACGAATTTGAGGACATATGTATGCAAATAAGCGACATTGACACTGTTGATACTTTTTCTAATCCGCTTGACGCAATAGAGCATGCTGCCACAAAGGAAGTTGATGTGGCGTTTCTTGATATTGAAATGCCTATGGTTAAGGGAATTGAACTTGCAGAGCGAATAAAGAAAGTGTCTCCCAACACTAAAATCGTCTTTGTGACGGGCTATGCACAATATGCACTTGATGCTTTTGATATCGGAGCTGTTGACTATGTGTTAAAGCCTTATGATACAGATATGATAAGGCGTGCGCTCCAGAAAGCGTCATATATAAAAGATAAGGAGATTGTATCGAAAATAACGGTACAAACCTTTGGGTTTTTTGATGTGTTCGTCAACAATAAGCCAATAGCCTTTTCGAGTGCAAAGTCAAAAGAGTTTTTAGCGCTGCTCGTTGACCGTAAAGGCGGCGTAGTCAGCACAGAGCAGGCAATTGCCGTCTTGTGGAGTGACAGAGAATATACGGATGCCGTTCAATCACTTTTCCGAAAAGTGCTAAAGTCATTAAGGGTGGCGCTTGAGGAGGCGGATGCCGAGGAAATCTTTATGGATAACCGCAATCAACGCTCTGTGGATATTTCTAAGTTCTCTTGTGATTACTATGATTTGTTAAAAAATAAAGCGGCGGCGCAAAAAGGCTATTTCGGAAAGTATATGACGCAATATGAATGGGCGAAAGAAACAGAAAACAGACTGAATGAAATAATGGAAATAGAAAATGAGTAACTTAACGACAGATAAATCAAGCAGGGCGCCGTCAGCGTATCCCGACCATATTATGCTGAGTATTTCAAAAGACCCGACCACAACGGCAACCGTAACTTGGCGAACGGATGTTACGGTACAAAAGGGTTATATTGAATACAAAATGGCGGGCTGTGAAAAGACGGAAAAGGCTGAAGCTATTAGCAAATACATCAAATCAGACATAGACGAAAGTTATGTTCATTTTGCCGCTCCAAAGGAGCTTTTACCGGATACGAAGTATTTTTATACAGTCGGAAATGACGAGTATAGAAGTGATGAACATTCATTTAAAACGGCGCCTTTAAGTCTTTCGAAATTTAAGTTTCTTGTAATAACAGATTGGCAAAACGCAAACCCGCCGGAAAATCCTGATTACGAGCCTGTGAGAAGGCTTTTGCTTGACGCACTTAAAAAACACCCCGACAGCCGTTTTATTCTATCTGTTGGTGACAATACGAATGACGGGCAAAATGAGGTACAGTGGAACGGCGCGTTTTACGGGCTTTCAGGTATTGTTGAAAGTATACCTTTAATGATGGCGACGGGTAACCACGACAATAGAGGACACTTAACATACTACCCCGTTCCAACGGGCAAATTCTATATTAACCATGCCGATTTATTTGATGAAAAATTTGAGTATTCATATCCTAAAAACGGACCCGAAGGGTATAAAACAGAAAACTTTTCCTTTGACTATGGTAATGCTCATTTTGCGATAATAGGAATTAACGCGCAACACATAACGGGCGAGTGGCTTTATAATGACTTAAAAAACAGTGATAAAACATGGAAAATAGGGGCGTATCACTTTCCTATATTCCCGGTTATGCCTGAAGGGGTAACGGACGATTCATATCCCGCATTAAAAAAAGGAATTGAACAGGGCAGACTTGATATTCTTTTTGAGGGGCATGAGCATTCATTTGCGCGCACTTTCCCGATAAAGGATGAACAAATTTATGACAGGCCGTCACAGGGAACGGTACACTACACAGCGGGAAATGCCGGCGAAAATATATACTGCTCAAATTGCCAAAAGATTTGGCACAGCGCCTTTTATCCCCAAGAGGAGCCAATAGGGCTTTACTGCGTTGTGGAAATAGACGGTAAGAATATGAAGGTCACCGCCTGCACGACGGACGGCAGAATAGCAGACGAGTTAATAATTGATAAAGAGAACGATATAATAAAGCCTTACGCCTTGGCGCCCATTTATAAACAAACGAAAATGGCGTATAAAGGCAGAATGCTTGAGCTTGAGGCAAGGGATATGTATTGTCAAAGAAAAGACGGGATATGGTTTGCCGCCTTTCCTGTTTTAGCTCAAGGCATAGGCGGGCGTGTTATAAAAACAGAAACTGCTGCCGATGTCACACTTTATAAAACACGCGCCGTTTTTACCCTTGACAGCGACATTGCGAAAACAGATAAAGGCGATATAAAGCTGTCTGCTCCTGTTTTTTCTCATAGGGGTCAGCTTTATGTTGCCGTATCAGACGCGGCAAAAATATTTGATATGGAATGGAGCTATTCCGAAAGAAACAATTTTTTTAACTTCAATTGTCAAACAGAAGAAAAACCGCTAATATAATTAAAAGTACATATAAAAACAGGCCGTGCGGCAAAGGACTGCACAGCCTGTTTTTCCAAAAAATCAGATATCAAATTTTATAACTTGATTAAGCTCTGCGGATTTAAATATAGCTTCAATCAACTTCATAGAACGGCGAAGCTGGTCGTGTGTAACTATTTGTTTTTCGCCGTTTTTGATAACATCATAAATATTGTCGTAGTAATCTTCCCAATTAACTTTAATCTTTTTGAGCGGATACTTCTTTATTGTTTCTTTTGTACGCGGAGCCATCGTTTTTGTAAGCCCCGTCCCCGCTTTTATCGGAACTGCGTCTATTTTATCCCAGTTGCGGATTTTAATAATCTTACCTTTTAAATCCCAATTTTCAATAACAGCCGTTCCATTTTCTCCTGCCATATACCAACGAGGAGCTTCAATGAAATTATTTGTAAAAACTTCAACTAAAATCTCAAGGTCATCCTCAAATTTTAATATAGCTCTAAAACCATCGTCAACCTCATAATTTGTAATGTTCGTAAGAGAGGCATATACAGTAAGCAGCTTTTTTCCTTCGGTCAGCATAAGGACTTGGTCAAGTAAATGAACTCCCCAGTCAAGAACCATACCGCCGCCATGTTCCTTTTCGCCGCGCCAATCACCGGGAATTCCTCTTGAGCCGTAAACTCTTGAGTCGATAGCAAAGACTTTGCCAAGCTCATTTTTATCATAAAGATTTTTTATAGTGGCAAAATCATCGTCCCAACGCCTGTTTTGGTGGACTGTGAAAAGTTTGCCCGTTTCATTAGAAGCCGCAATCATTTCTTCAAGGTCATCGCTTGAAAGTGTAACGGGTTTTTCCGATATAACATTTTTGCCCGCATGCATAGCTTTTATTGCTATATCTTTATGCGACTCGTTATAGGTTGCAATGGTGATAAGCTCTGCCTTTTCGTCGGCAAGAACTTCCTCTAAAGAATTATAAGTGTTGATTTTCCTCTCTTTTGCAAGGTCAATACGCTCTTTTTTTATGTCATAAATACCGAGCAGGTTAAAGTTCTCCATTTTTGAAATACGGTCTGCGTGATATCCGCCCATACCGCCATAGCCGACTACTACGGCATTAACTTTTTCTTTCATAACAAAACCTCAATCTTCTATTGTTCTATCATATCCACCACATATCGGCGGTATCTTCAGTAATAAGGCACTCTTTAAGCAGTTTTACCGCTTTAGAAAGTCCCTCGTTTTGGCTCATAAGCGAGTCCTCATGCTCAATAGAAACAACATAGTCATAACCCACAAGGCGCAGGTTACTGATAACATCTTTCCAGTAAAGAGCATCATTTCCATAACCGACAGAGCGGAAAATCCAAGAGCGGTTTATTTCATCCGCATAAGATTTTACATCAAGCACTCCGTTTACAGCAGTATTATACTTATCAATCTTCGTGTCTTTTGCGTGGAAGTGGAATATAGCGTCGCCTAAAGCGCGAATAACGGGAATAGGCTCCATTCCTTGCCATATAAGGTGCGATAAATCAAGGTTAGCACCAATTTCAGGACCTACAGCTTCTCGAAGCT
Organism: Clostridiales bacterium; assembly: GCA_012511005.1. Taxonomy (GTDB): domain Bacteria; phylum Bacillota; class Clostridia; order Oscillospirales; family Acutalibacteraceae; genus DTU089. The sequence goes on along the minus strand of JAAZGX010000178.1, from coordinate 5,256 downwards.
TCAACAAACTTTCTGTGTTGTATACGCTAAAACCGGGGTGCAGTTCAAGCGCGATTTTTTCTACGCCGTGCGCTTTCGCGAACCGAACCAAGTCTTTCCAATAGGGAATAAGAACATCGTTCCATTGATAGTCAAGTATCTCTGTAAAATCATTTGGCCAAGGGCAAGTAACCCAATTCGGATATTTCGCCGTGTCACAGTCGCCGGGGCAGCCGGAGAATGTGTTAATTTGATTTATACCAAGCTTTTCGGCAAGTAAAATTGTATCTCTTATGCCGTCGTCAAACTCTTTTGCTATGGCTTTGTTAGGGTGAACAGGGTTGCCGTGGCAGCTAAGCGCGCTTATTTGCATATTATACTTTTTAATAAGCGCCTTAAACTCTTCAAGCGCCTTGTCATCATTAAGCAGCACTTTAGGCTCGGCGTGAGCGTTGCCGGGGTATCCTGCCGTACCGATTTCCACAGCCTCAATACCGAGTGAAGTGAAATACTTTAACGCTTCCTCCAGCGAAAGATTGCTTAAAAGGGTCGTAAAAACTCCTAATTTCATAATAAACCTCCTATGCGTTTGCTTTTAGCCAATTCATACTTCTTGTTATATCGGACAAACCGTCGGGCGAGGGGTTATCATTTTCAAGAATGAGCCACTCAAGCCCTATTTCTTTTGTGGCTTTAACGATTGCCTTTAGGTCGTTTTGACCTTCGCCTAAAGCCTTAGGTGAACCGTCAATACCGTCTTTAATATGAATAAGCACAATATCTCTCTTATTCTCTGTTAAAAACTTATAATTGTCAACCCCCGCATGGAAACTCCAATAAGTATCTACTTGTAATTTCGTTAAAGATTTTATGATATCAATCGGAAGCTCGTTGTTGTCAAGCGGGTAAAATTCGTCACTATGATTGTGATAGTACATCGTGATACCGTAATCCTTTGCGGCTTTTGTAGCATTACCGAGTGTTTCTCCTATATGAATACACTCCTCTTTGGTAGAGTGCGCCGCGCCCCCGACGCCCATATACTTAAAACCTAAGGTTTTGCCGAACTTGAGTGTCTTTTCAAGATTTTCCGGCTCGTAGTTTTTAAGTCCTATATGTGTGCCAATAGGCGTAAGCTCTAATTCATCAAGTCTTGCTTTTAGCGTTTCGGCAGACAAATCAAAATATCCCGCAAACTCAACGCCGTCAAAGCCAATCTGTTTTACTTTGGCAAGGATTTCAAGCAAATCGCCGCCGTTTTTAATATGCTCCCGTAAGGTGTAAAGCTGGACTGCAAACTTCATACTACTTAGCTCCTTTATATAGTAATTTATTCATATAATCGACCGTAAATCTAACGCCCCAGTCACCAAGTGCGCCTTTCCAAGTGCCTGAATGCGGCTCAATGCTTAAAGTGCGCTCATACCCGACTTTATATAAAACGGACATAAATGCGCCCCAGTTAATATCGTCAAGACCTGCGGGCGGGTCGTCAATATGACCGCTTTCTGCTGTGTTTAGGGTACCCTTAATATGAACATGATAAAACCTTTTTCCCCATTTTGCAGTTTCGTCTATGTATTTGCCGCTGCCTGAATTTATACAGTGAGACGGGTCATATTTTATGCCAAGCTCTTTAAGATAGCCGAGTATCAGCTCCCAAGATTGCGGCTCTCTTATAAAATTGTTCCAATCGCAATTATATATTGCAATATTAACATTCTTTTCTTTGCCGTATGCTATTAGTTTTTCAAGAAAAGCGATTGCGAAAGTGCAGTTTTCATAAAGCGAAAACCCGTCAACATAATTCACGCCCGTAACGAACACATTACAGCCAAGCTCGCAGCAAGCATCTATAAGTAGTTGACTGTTGTGAAGCTCATCTTCAATAATATTACCGTTATCATCAATTTTAGAGGAACCCCACCTGCCAATAGAGCCGATAGCTACTCCATACTTTTTTGTGCGCTCTATAAGAGCGGGAAGAATTTCTTTCTTAAATTCCTCACAGTCGTTGCCGATGTTGTAGCAAATTTCAATAAATTCAAGACCTAAGTCTTTTGCCTGCTTAAAACCATTTTCGTCATAGTCACAAATAATGCCAAGTTTCATTGTCATACCGCTCAATCCTTTCAATTACTGCCGTTAATCTTCAAAATAAACAGGCTTGCCTGTTTTGGCAGATGTATAAATAGCCTCAAGAATTCTTGTTACGGTTAGTGCTTGATAAGGTGTAACGCAAGGCTCTATGTCTTCAAGTATGGAATTAATCCACCTGCGTGCTTCAACATCTGCGGGAGAGCCGCCGCCTTTACCCTCAAAAAATGCAACGCCGCCGTCTTTAAGGTTAGGAGTTTCAATAACCTGACGGCTGTTTTTAATGTAGTTTACACGAACGCCGTTTAGCGTATCAGCGCCGCCTTTATCACCGCAAATTATGAATTTTGCTTCAGGAGTATCAGCAATATTTAACGCCCAACTCGTTTGAAGACTAATAACAGCGCCATTTTCCATAACTATATAGCCAAACGCAGAATCCTCAACCGTAAACTCCTTAGGGTCCCAGTCGCCCCAAGCGTTTGCGGAATTTTTTTGATTGCCAAGCTTTTTAAATGTGTTGCCAACGACCATTTTCGGCTCATAGTTATTCATCATCCAAAGCGTAAGGTCTAAAGCGTGCGTGCCAATATCAATAAGAGGACCGCCGCCTTGCTCATATTCATTGAGGAAAACTCCCCAAGTTGGTACGGCTCTGCGCCGAATAGCATAAGAGTTGGCATAATAAATGTCGCCAAGCTCACCGTTTTCACAAACAGCTTTTACATAGAGGTTTTCGGGTGCTTGCCTGTTTTGGTAACCGATTGTAAGCTTTTTGCCCGTTTTAATAGCCGTATCGTACATTAATTTTGCATCGGCATATGTTTTTGCCATAGGCTTTTCGCACATTACATGCTTGCCGCTGTTTAGTGCGTCAACCGTTATAAAGCTATGCGAGCGGTTCGGTGTGCATACATGCACAAGGTCAATACTTTTGTCAGAAATAAGGTCTTTGTAATCTTTATAAGCTTTAGCATCCTCTGTACCGAAATCTTTGGCGGCTTTAACTGCCTTTTCTTCAATAATATCACAGAATGCAACCATTTCAATTTCAGGGATTTTTTTAAGGGCAGGCATATGCTTCCCATTTGCTATGCCGCCACAGCCTATAATACCAACTTTAAGTTTCTTGCTCATGTAACAGCCTCCGTAAATTAAATTTTTAAAACCACTGTATCTTGATTGATACGAACACATACTACCATTATATTGTATTTTTCATCAATTTCAAGTCTTATCTTAATATTCTGTTACAAATTTATAAGATAATTTTTATTGATATTACACAAAAATAAAAAAAATAAGGGAGGCAGAACATAAATCCGTCTCCCGTATATTAAGTTAATCAACTATTTCTCCGTTTTCTATATGAATGATACGCTGACATCGTGCGGCAATTTTTTCATTATGCGTTACGATAATGACCGTTGTCCCCATTTCGTTAATTTTCTGAAAATAATCCATTATTGAAGAGCCTATCGCTGTATCAAGCGCCCCCGTCGGTTCGTCTGCCAAAAGGGTATCGGGAGAGTTCACCAGCGCCCGTGCGATTGCGACACGCTGCGCCTGACCGCCCGAAAGTTCCGATACACTCCTTTTCTCAAGGTTCTCTAAACCGACGGTTTTGAGCGAATGCCATATTTTAGCACGAAAATCCTTTGATTTAACATTCGAGAAGACGAGCGGAACTTTAACATTTTCATAAATCGTTCTGTTCTCAATCAGTCCGTAGTCTTGCAAAACATATCCGAAACACTTGTTTCTTAGTGCGGCAAGTTTTCTGTCTCCAAATTTCGCAACATCTTCACCCTGTAAGATGTATTTGCCGTCAGTCGGGGAGTCGAGGCAGCCTATAATGTTCAAAAGTGTAGTTTTTCCTGCACCAGAGGTACCGCATATCGCACACATTTCACCAAACTTAATTTTCAAGCTTACATTTTTCAAGGCGTGTACCTCATTGGGTTTGTTTTGGTTATACACCTTACCAAGATTTATAAATTCAATAATATTGTCCATTACTGCCACCCGCTTCTAAAAAATGATATTGGTTCGGTCTTTTTAATTTTAAGATATATCGGATATGATGTAAAAAGAACCAGTAAAAGTGCTAACACGGTCACATTCGTCGTCATAACGGGCGATATGAAAATGCTTTTTCCAAAACTTGTTTTGCCAATAAATAAAGATATCAACGCCGAAAAGACACCTGAAATCAATACGATTAATAGGTTTCTAAATATTAAGATTTTAAAACAATTTCGCCATGCCATACCGCAAATGTAATAGATACCAAGTTTACATTCATTTTGCTGAAGAATTAAAAAATTGTTAATACCAATGCCCGTAAATCCGACAAAAAAGATAAGCACAGCAAATACTAAAAAGAAACTGCAAATTTCCCTGTTTTCCTCTTTTTCTTTTAAAACCATGGAGGCCACCGATAAAGAACCTCCGTATTTTTCAAGAATTTCCTGATACTCTTTAGTTGATACTCCGCTTGGAACATTGACAAAACCGCATCGGTTAGCAGTATATTCCGCTTCTGTGCCACTGTTTGAAACGATGGGAGAAAAGACGATAACAGTATTTTCGGCAGAAGTGTACAGCGCCTTCAAAGTTAAAGAGGTTCCGGCAACCGAAAATTTTGGAATTTGTGCTTTTGCGTCAAGAATGCCAACAATTTTTAAACGAAATGTGGTGCCGGACTGCATAAGCAATATAGTGTCGTTTGTTTTAAGTCTATTTTTTATAGCTAAATCATATGTGATAACACATTCGTTAAAAGAAGAAATATTCGGAAGACGCCCCTTATGCAAAGCTAAATACAGGTTTCTAAGCTTATCGCAATGGAAGTAGTCACATCGAACAAAACTGCCGCTGCTGTCCTTTGCGGTAAAATACAGCGGTGAAACAGGGGCGTATTTTAAGCCGAGTTCTTCACTTATCACATCTGACACATTTTTTCCGTCAATTACGGGCTTATCAAAACCGCTGAAAAAGTAAAGGTCACCAAGTGTGCCGGATTTCTCAGTGGTTTTCACAAACACATTTGTTGCAGCAAGAGCGCCAAAGGAAATACAAACAACAGTAATGAAAATTACAAGCTGTATGATGACGGATACAGTACGAATATAATCCTCGCATAGCAAATCATATGCTTCTTTCAGCCATCTCATTTTC
>JAAZGX010000177.1 GCA_012511005.1 Clostridiales bacterium | reverse complement strand
CTAAGCGACGCTAAATCACGCTCTATTTGTGCAGAAAATTTCACGGGCGAAAAAGGAGAAGCGGGAAAAGCAACTGAGGGTACGGGCGCTTTCTGTGCAAGAGAATTAGGTCAGGGTTGGAAAGTTTCTCCGAGTATAGTTATAGAGCCTGATGAAACATTTACGCTTGCTGATATTAAGGGGCAGGGCGCAATTAAGCATATATGGTTTACCGACAGCAGACCGCATAAAGACAGTGATTATAAAAACCGCCGTATGATTTTGCGAATGTATTGGGATAATAGCGATATACCGAGCGTTGAAGTTCCGTATAACGACTTTTTCGCCTGTTCCGATAATTACAGCTATGCTCCTTTAATATCTCTGCCTGTTACGGTAACGCCTAATAGGTCATACAACTGTTTTTGGGAAATGCCTTTTAGAAGCGGCGCTAAAATAACACTCCAAAATATAACTGATGATAATATTACAGTTTATTACCAAATAAATTATACGCTTTGCGATGTACCGGATGACGCGGCATATTTCCACGCCCAATTTAGAAAAACCAAGGCAGTCAAGCAAGGCTCTGTTCATACAATCCTTGACAATGTAAAAGGCAAGGGGCAATATGTAGGTACATATATGTATTGGAAAACGGCGCGGGAAGGTTGGTGGGGCGAGGGTGAAACAAAGTTTTACCTTGACGGTGATACTGATTTTCCCACTATTTGCAGTACCGGTACGGAGGACTATTTTTTAGGCTCATATAACTTTGATGTTAATGATAAATATACGCCGTTTTGTACTCCTTATTCGGGACTTTCCAAAATAAATCATCCGAATGACGGCGCCGAAATACCTGACAGCCCGTATAGAATAGGTCAATCCTTTTCGCTGTACCGTTGGCATATTGCTGATGCTATTTTCTTCAATTCTGACATTAAAGTGACACAGCAAGCGCTCGGTTGGCAAAGCGGCGGCAGATATTATCAGTTAGAGGACGAAATTTCTACTGTGGCATACTGGTATATGGACTCTATATGCAGTTCATTTCCAAGTTTGCCTAACAGAGAAGACATAAAGCTTGAATATTAAAGAAAGGATAATAAATATGGAAAAGATTATTCGTTGGGGCATCGTCGGAACAGGCTCAATTGCCCGCCGTTTTGCAGATGCCGCAAAAAACACAAAAGGAGCAGAGCTTACGAGCGTAGCGTCAAGGGACATTAACACAGCTAACGCATTTGCCGATGAATTCGGGATTGAAAAACGCTTTGGCTCATATGAGGATATGGCGAAATCAAATGATATTGATGCCGCCTACATAGCTGTGCCGCATGGCGTTCACGCTTCTGCTTCTCGTCTTATGTTAAACAACAAAAAAGCCGTTTTATGTGAAAAACCGATAACGGTAAACGGGGGAGAGCTTGAGGACTTAATTCTTTGCGCCAAAGAAAATGATACATTTCTTATGGAAGCTATGTGGGCAAGAGTAGTACCCGGTACAATTGAGTTAATAAAGCTTATTAAAGGCGGGCTTATAGGCAAAGTGCGCGCGATTGAGGGTGACTTTTGCTATGATATGACTGACGAGCCCGACCACCACGCATTTAAGCCTGAGTATGGCGGCGGCTCACTTCTTGATGTCGGCGTTTATGCCTTAAACTTTGCGTCTTGGTACGCTCCGTCACCCGTTTTGGAAATTACGGCTTTAGCAGATGTCGGCAAAAGAACAAAAGTAGATGAACATTGCTGTGTTTTAATAAAATATGAGGACGGCTGTATAGCCTCGCTGTCATCCGGAATGACGGTCAAAAAGCCAAATAGCGGCTATATATACGGTGAAAAAGGCTCTGTCCATGTAGACAGGTTTTATGCGCCGCAAAAGCTTGAAATAAACATATATGACGGGGAAAGCTATGAAATAGATAAGCCTTTTTACGGCAACGGCTTTGAAGAACAGATAACAGAGGTTTGTAATTGTTTGAGAGAGGGCAAAAAGGAAAGCTCATTCCTGCCGCATTCACATTCCCTATATATCACACGCCAAATGGACCTAATACGAAAGAAAATAGGCGTCATATATCCGCAGGATAAACAATAAGCAAAAAGGGCTGTCGCAAAACAGCCCCTTATTTTTGTGTATTTCTTTCCCAAAACACATTATCCTCATAGCCTTGAATTCTTTTATCTTCATTAGCCTTTATAAGTCGATACTGTGAAAGCGCACAGTACCTCTTGCTTTTTTCAATTCCGACAAAGCGGCGGTCTAACTTCTTTGCGGTAACGGCTGAAGTCCCTGAGCCTAAAAACGGGTCAAAAACTATATCCCCTTTGTTAGAGCTTGCTAAAATTAGCTTAGCTATAAGCTTTTCGGGCTTTTGGGTTGGATGGCTTGTATTTTCTGCCATTGACCAAAATGGCACGGAAATATCGTCCCAAAAATTTGAGGGGCAGGTATCCCTAAATTTCCCCGACTTTGTTTCTTGCCAATCCTTTGGCTTGCCGTTCTCTTTATACGGCGCTATAACTCGTCTTCTAAGTTTTACGGCGTCAAGATTAAATGTATAATCATCCGAAACAGT
>JAAZGX010000176.1 GCA_012511005.1 Clostridiales bacterium | reverse complement strand
TCTGCTTTTATTCTTGGGCGGTTATTTAGCACAAGTAAGAGCCGACTTTGTTCAAGGTCTTGTAATGATGGTAAGCATTGTTTTAATGATACTATTTATTATACGCTCTAAATCCATAAGCAATTCGAGAAGCCTGTTTGACGGACTTGCATCTATTGGAAACTTTGCCAAAGGGGACGGATTGCCCGCTCTTGGTTTCTCTAAATGGGTGTCGTTAATGGCAACGGTGCTAATGACGAGTTTTGGCACATGGGGCTTACCTCATATGATTCAAAAGTATTACGGCATAAAGGATGACAAGGAGGCTAAAAAAGGCGTTGTTATTTCCGCTTTCTTTTCCTTAATCGTTGCGGGCGGCGGTTATTTTGTGGGCAGCTTATCTCGTATGTTCTTTAGCGAACTGCCCGAAGGCGGACAGGATTTTCTCGTTCCTAATATGCTAAAATCAGCAGATTTGCCCGCCGTACTGCTCGGCATAATCCTTGTCCTTTTAGTTGCGGCGTCCGTTACCACGCTTTCTTCAATAGCGCTTACAGCAAGCTCTATATTTTCAATGGACCTTATAAAGTTTAAGCTTAAAAAGAATATGGATGACACTACTTTAAAACGCCTCATTAAAGCTTTTTGCCTCATCTTTGTACTTTCCTCATTCATAGTGGCAAATACTAAAACTCCTATACTTGATATGATGAGTTACTCTTGGGGAATTATTTCCGGCTCATTTTTAGCGCCCTTTGTCCTTGCTTTATATTCTAAAAAAATTAATAAGGCGGCGGCTTGGGCAAGCGTTTTATCGGGCTTTAGTATTGCTTTAATTCCTGCCGTTTCTAAATTCATTTTAATAGCTATGGGAAACCCCGCAGGAGCAGACGGCGGCACAATTGCCTCATTGGTAACCCTTAGCGGAAAAGGTCCTCTTTATGCTTGTATTGCCATGATAGTATCTCTTATTGTCTGCTATTTAGTAAGCATAATAACGGCTAAAAACTCTGAAATAAATAAAGCTTTTTATGATGATGAAGAAAAAATAAATACGACTGTTGCACAGTAAAAAGGAAGATAATTAATGCCTATTACCGAATTTCTTGAAAAAAACGCATCTCTTTATAAGGATGATGTCAGTCTTGTAGAAATCAATCCGGAACTTCACTCAAAAACTCTTGTTACTTGGAAGGAGTTTTCGCTTATTGAGCCGAGCAGCAGAAACGGAATAAGAAGTGAAATTACATGGGGAGATTTTGACAAGAAAGCTAATCGTTTTGCAAATTTCCTTCTTTCAAGAGGCATAAAAAAAGGTGACAGAGTTGCAGTACTCCTTATGAACTGCCTTGAGTGGCTGCCAATTTATTTCGGCATACTCAAAACGGGAGCGTTAGCCGTTCCTCTTAATTTCAGGTATGCGTCTGATGAGATTGATTACTGCCTAAAGCTTTCAAACTCCTCTTCTCTCATTTTCGGTCCGGAGTTTATCGGCAGAATTGAAGAAATCTATAATAAAATACCGAATATAAAGCCTTTGCTTTATGTAGGTAAGGACTGTCCATCGTTTGCGGAAAGCTATGATAAGCTCGTTACATACTGCTCGTCAAAAAAGCCTGACATTCATTTAGATGACAATGACGATGGCGCAATATATTTTTCGTCAGGCACTACGGGCTTTCCGAAAGCAATTTTGCACACGCACGGAAACCTTGTACATTCCTGTATAACAGAGCAGGCGCACCACCACCAAACTAAAGACGATATATTTTTATGTATCCCTCCCCTTTACCATACGGGAGCAAAAATGCATTGGTTTGGGAACCTTTACACAGGAGGGAAAGCAGTCTTATTAAAAGGTACAGAGCCTCATTGGACGCTTAAAGCCGTTTCAGATGAAAAATGTACAATCGTGTGGCTGTTAGTGCCGTGGGCACAGGACATTCTTGACGCTATAGAGCGCGGTGATATTGAGCTTTCCGAGTATAATATTTCACAATGGCGGCTAATGCATATTGGCGCGCAACCCGTACCGCAAAGCCTGATAAAGAGATGGTTAAAGTATTTTCCTAATCACGAGTATGATACTAATTACGGTTTGAGCGAATCAACGGGACCAGGGTGCGTACATTTAGGAATTGAAAATATACATAAAGTCGGCTCCATAGGAAAAGCCGGCTACGGCTGGCAAACTAAAATTGTTGATGAGAAAAGAAACGCCGTGAAGCGCGGCGATGTGGGCGAGCTTGCCGTAAAGGGTCCTGCCGTTATGAAGTGCTATTACAACGATGAAAAGGCTACGAATGAAGTTCTGTCTGATGGTTGGCTTTATACGGGAGATATGGCTATGGAGGACGAGGACGGCTTTATTTATCTTGTCGATAGGAAAAAGGATGTTATTATAACGGGTGGGGAAAATATTTATCCTGTTCAGATTGAAGACTTTTTACGAAAACATGAGGCTGTTAAAGATTGTGCCGTCATCGGTATGCCCGACAAGCGTTTAGGCGAAATAACGGCGGCAATTATTCAATTGAAAGACGGATTTCTGCTTTCAGAGGAAGATGTCAATCTGTTCTGTTTAGATTTGCCGCGTTATAAAAGACCGCGTGTTATAATATTTTCCGATGTACCGCGAAATCCAACAGGTAAAATAGAAAAACCTAAATTAAGAAAAGCTTACTGCGGCGAGGATATTGTCGCAAAACAAGTTCGCAATTAGGGAAAGGAATATAAAATGAAAGAACTTTTGCTTGGAAATGAAGCAATCGCAAGAGGGTTATATGAAGCAGGCTGTAAGGTCGTTTCAAGCTACCCCGGCACGCCGAGTACAGAGATTACAGAGGCTGTGGCGAAATATAAAAACATTTACAGTGAATGGGCGCCGAATGAAAAGGTTGCCGCAGAGGTTGCTATAGGCGCCTCCTTTGCGGGCGCGCGCTCTTTTACCGCTATGAAGCATGTGGGGCTTAATGTTGCCGCCGACCCGCTTTACACCGTATCATATACGGGTGTAAACGGCGGTCTTGTATTTGCTGTGGCAGACGACCCCGGCATGCACTCCTCTCAGAATGAGCAGGACACACGCCGCCATGCTATGGGTGCTAAGACGCCTGTCCTTGAGCCGTCTAATTCGCAAGAAGCGCTTGACTTTACAAAGCTTGCTTTTGAAATTTCAGAAGAATATGACACGCCTGTAATAGTCAGACTTTCAACGAGGGTATCCCATTCAAGAAGTATAGTGACGCTGTCAGAGCCGCAGGAACAGAAAAGCAAGGATTATATTAAAAATCCGGAAAAGTTTGTTATGATGCCGGCTATGGCTAAAAAAAGGCGCGTATTTTTAGAAGAGCGTCAAAAAAGACTTATTGAGCTTGCCGAATCAGATAAATTTAATACCGTTGAAACAGAAAGTACAGAAATAGGCGTTATAACCTCCGGTATTTCATATGAATATGCAAAAGAGGCTTTAGGCAATAAAGCAAGCATATTAAAGCTTGGTATGACATATCCCCTGCCCGAAAAGCTATTAAAAGACTTTGCGTCAAAAGTAAAAAAGCTTTATGTGGCAGAGGAACTTGACGATATTATAGAGCAGCACTGCAAAGCCTTGGGGCTTTCTGTTATAGGCAAGGATGTTTTCCCTAAATACGGCGAATACTCACAAAATATTATAAAAGAAGCTATCCTTTCAGAGGTTATCGTCGGCGCCGATAGTAAGCTTTCTGATATTCCCAACCGCCCGCCGGTTCTTTGCCCCGGATGTCCGCATAGAGCGCTGTTTCACACATTAAAAAAAGAAAAGGTTTTCGTCAGCGGCGATATCGGTTGTTATACTTTAGGCGCTCTCGCGCCGCTTAACAGTCTTGATACTTGCGTTTGCATGGGCGCTTCCGTAGGAATGCTGCACGGCTACAATAAGGCTAATGATGATAAAACCGCCGCTAAATCGGCAGCGATTATCGGCGACTCTACATTTATTCACTCCGGCATTACGGGTCTTATAGACATTGTTTATAACAAGGGTAATTCAACAGTAATAATAGCTGATAATAGCATAACAGGAATGACGGGGCACCAGCACAACCCCACAACGGGCTACACGCTTTCAGGCGATGTTACGGCGGCCGTCGATTTAGAAGCTCTTGTTAAGTCAATAGGTATAAAGAGCGTTCGCGTTATTGACCCCAACGACCTTACAGAAAGCAGAAAAGTAATTCACGAGGAGCTTAATAAAGATGAGCCTTCTGTAGTAATTAGCCGCAGACCGTGCGCTCTCTTAAAATATGTTAAGCATAAAACACCCATAGTTCCAATAATTGAACGGTGCAACGGCTGCCGTCTGTGTATGCAAATAGGCTGCCCTGCTATTACTATTATAGATAAGAAAGTGCAAATAAACGAAACGCTTTGCGTTGGCTGCGATGTTTGCGCACAGCTTTGCAAACGCGGTGTATTAAATCGGGAGAATGAAAAATGAAAGACTTAAATATTATGATTGTAGGAGTAGGCGGTCAAGGCAGTTTACTCGCAAGCAAGCTTTTAGGCAGGCTTTTCATTGATATCGGGCTTGATGTAAAGGTTTCAGAGGTACACGGAATGTCGCAGCGCGGCGGCTCTGTTGTTACATATGTAAAAAGCGGCAAAGAAGTTCATTCCCCTATTATTGATAAAGGTCAGGCAGACATTATTATTTCATTTGAGCAGCTTGAGGCGGCTCGTTGGCTTCCCTACCTTAAAAAAGGCGGCATTTTAATTACAAATACACAAAAAATTATGCCTATGCCTGTAGTAATAGGCGGTACAGAGTATCCGTCTAATATTATTGAAACGCTAAATGAAAGTAATATAAAATTAATTTCAACGGACGCTTTAACAATTGCAAAAAATGCGGGGAACGAAAAAGCGGTAAATACCGTTCTTTTAGGCGTTACCGCTAAACATTCTGATATTTCGAAGAAACAGTGGCTAAATGCCATTAAAAAAACCGTTCCCGAAAAATTTGTTGATGTGAACTTAAAGGCGTTTGAACTCGGCTATACATTATAAAGTAGTCTTTTATTTCATAAGGTAAATTAATATAGATAAACGGCAGCCGCCACTTTTGTGATTGCTGCCGATTTTTTTATCTGCTGCTTATATGCCATATTTTGTGGTTTTTTTATCTGTTTATGTTATAATACACCCCATTTTGTGTATTATGACAATAAACTCTCTTAATTTTTTGTTATTTTGACAATAGAATACTTCCATAAAATATGGTAACATACTAAGTAATGTAAGGAATTGATTATATGAAGCTTTCCGGTCTCCAAAAACTTTCTTTATTAGATTACCCCGGTAAGGTATGCTGTACCGTTTTTACTCCGGGGTGTAATTTCAGATGCCCTTTTTGCCATAATGCGTCTTTGGTGCAAAACCCGAATGAAGCGCCTCTTATTACTGAGGATTATTTCTTTTCTTATATCGAAAAAAGAAAGGATATGCTTGACGCCGTATGTGTTACGGGCGGTGAGCCGCTGCTGCAGCCTGATATTGAGCCATTTTTGAAGAAAATTAAAAGCCTTGGTCTTCTTATTAAGATTGATACGAACGGCTCATTTCCCGAAAGACTTAAAAGCATTGTAAACAAAGGGCTTTGTGACTATGTTGCTATGGATATTAAATCCTCTGAAAAAGGGTATTCTAATGTTGCAGGTCTTTCTAAATTTAACTATTCAAGTATTGACGAAAGCATAGACTTTTTGAAAAAAGGTACTATTCCTTATGAATTTCGTACAACCGTTGTTAAACAGCTTCATACTGACGAGGACTTTTTAAGTATTTCAGAGCGCATTAAGGGAGCTATGCGTTATTGTCTTCAAAACTTTGTGAATTCCGATAATGTTATAGACAAAAGTCTTTCGCCTTTTTCTGATGAGGAAATGAAAAGATTTGCCTCATATTTTAACGGAAAAGTAGGAGAAGTTATAATCAGATAACAATATATAGTGTCTTATTTCAATTATTTTAACTTTTTTATCAATATATTGTGTATTAGTGTTGACAATGGTAAAAGAGTGATATATAATTCATTTTACAAAAACAATTTAATGTGAGAGGAATTTTGCGATGTACCAAGTAGTAAAGAGAGACGGCGCGCTCGTAGATTTTAATATATCTAAAATCAGTGCTGCCATAGAAAAAGCGTTTGAGGCGTTAAATAAAAATTATAACCATGATATTATTGACCTTTTAGCGTTAAAGGTCACGGCAGACTATGAATCTAAGGTCAAGGATGAAAAAGTATCTGTTGAAGATATTCAGGATAGTGTTGAAGCGGTACTCGTGCAGGCGGGCTATGCCGATGTTGCAAAATGCTATATATTATATAGAAAGAACAGGGAAAAAATCCGTAACATGAAGTCAACAATACTTGATTACAAAGATATTGTAGACAGTTATGTTAAGGTGACGGATTGGCGCGTTAAAGAGAATTCTACGGTCACATATTCCGTAGGCGGGCTGATTTTAAGCAACTCCGGCGCCATTACAGCAAATTATTGGCTTTCAGAAATATATGATGATGAAGTGGCAAACGCTCACAGAAGCGCCGATATGCATATACACGACCTTTCAATGCTTACCGGTTATTGCGCCGGCTGGTCGCTTAAACAGCTCATACAAGAGGGGCTTGGCGGTATACCCGGTAAAATAACATCCTCGCCCGCAAGCCACCTTGCAACGCTTTGCAACCAAATGGTAAACTTCCTTGGAATTATGCAAAACGAATGGGCAGGCGCGCAAGCATTCTCCTCTTTTGACACATATTTAGCACCTTTCGTAAAGGTTGATAATTTAGATTACGGAGCCGTTAAAAAATGTATTGAATCATTTATTTTCGGTGTAAATACGCCCTCCCGCTGGGGTACGCAAGCTCCTTTTTCAAACATAACACTTGACTGGACCGTTCCCGCGGACCTTGCGGAACAAAACTGTATTGTCGGCGGCAAAGAGACGGACTTTAAGTATAAAGACTGCAAAGCCGAAATGGATATGATTAATAAGGCATTTATCGAGATTATGATTGGCGGGGACGCAAACGGCAGAGGGTTCCAGTACCCTATCCCCACTTATTCTATTACTCGTGACTTTGATTGGTCTGATACAGAAAATAACAAGCTTCTGTTTGAAATGACTTCTAAATACGGCACGCCGTACTTTTCAAACTATATCAACAGCGATATGGAGCCTAACGATGTTAGGAGTATGTGCTGCAGACTTCGTCTTGATTTAAGAGAGCTTCGTAAAAAGTCCGGCGGATTTTTCGGCAGCGGCGAAAGCACAGGTTCTATCGGTGTTGTCACCTTAAATATTCCGAAAATCGCATATCTTGCAGAAGATAAGGAAGACTTTTACCGCAGACTTAATAAATTAATGGATATTGCGGCGCGCTCTCTTAAAACGAAAAGGACTATTATTACAAAGCTGCTCCACGAAGGACTATATCCATATACAAAAAGGTATCTTGGCTCTTTTGACAACCACTTTTCAACAATCGGCTTAATAGGCATAAATGAGGCGGCGCTCAACGCTAAGTGGCTTCGCGTTAATTTAACTGACCCAAAGGCACAGCAATTTGCAAAAGAAGTATTAAACCATATGCGCGAACGCCTTTCCGATTATCAAGAGCAGTATGGCGACCTTTATAACCTTGAGGCAACGCCCGCGGAGTCTACGACATACCGCCTTGCGAAGCACGATGTAAAAAAGTTCCC
>JAAZGX010000175.1 GCA_012511005.1 Clostridiales bacterium | reverse complement strand
CTAAGACCGTACTTTTTGAATTCCTCATGGAGAATTGCGTCGGATTCTCTGACGGCTTGTAGCCTGTCACGCGTTATCGCGCCAAGGCAGCGCACTCCAAGACCGGGACCGGGGAAGGGCTGGCGGTAGACCATATCGTCAGGCAGCCCCAGCTCTTTGCCGCAAGCGCGCACCTCGTCCTTAAACAGATATTTAATCGGTTCGACAAGCTCAAACTTTAAATCCTTAGGCAATCCGCCCGTGTTGTGGTGTGCTTTTATTGCTTTACCCGTTTTTGTGCCGCTTTCAACTACATCGGAATAGATGGTACCCTGCCCTAAAAAGCTTATTCCGTTAAGCTTTCTTGCCTCTTCCTCAAAAACCTTTATAAATTCATTTCCGATTATTTTACGCTTCTTTTCCGGATTGCTGACCCCTTCAAGTTTATTTAAGAAACGGTCCTTAGCGTCAACATAAATAAGGTTCGCGCCAAACCGCTCCTTAAAAACCTCTACTACTTTTTCGCTTTCGTCTTTGCGTAAAAGTCCGTGGTTTACATGGACGCAGTAAAGCTTGTCCCCTATCGCTTTATGAAGAAGCGCCGCCACGACAGAGGAGTCTACGCCGCCGGAAAGGGCAAGAAGTGTTTTTTCGCCGCCGATTTGCCTTCTTAAAAGCGTTACTTGGTCGCTTACAAAATTCTTCATGTTCCAGTTAGGCGAGGCTTTGCATTTTTCAAAAATAAAAGCCTCTAAAAGCTTTTTAAGCTCAGACTCTTTTTGAGGAAGCTTTTTAGCGTCCGCCTTACAAAAATCTGAATTGTGGTCGATTGAAAGAACGGGAATGTTAAGAGAATGAACATACCCATTTTCCATTACGGCTTTCCCGTCAACAACTCTGTTTATACCGCCGTTTAAGATGATACCTTTAAGGTTTTCGATTGCAGAAAGCTCTTTTTTTGAAATGTCGTGTGCTTTTATTTCGCTGTAGACGCCTAAATTACGAATTGTTCTCGCTAATTTAGGGTTTTCATCACTCCCAAGGTCTAAAATCAATATGAGGTCCTGATTCATACTTTGCCTGTCCCCCTACATAAATAATTGTTATGTAATTATTTTAACAAACCCCTATTTAATTGTCAATATTTTGTTTGACAACCTATTGCTGATATATTATAATTAAAAGGTCTATAATCTTGCTATGGAGGTGGTTTTGTGTTAAAAATTGAGGGGCTTACCAAGAAATACGGCGATAAAAAGGCTGTTGATAATCTTTCACTTCACATTCAAAAAGGTGAAATATATGGGTTTATCGGTCACAACGGCGCGGGAAAGACGACGACGATTAAAAGTTGTGCCGGTATACTCCACTTTGAGGGCGGCGAAATATATGTTGACGGGATTTCTGTTAGGGAAAATCCCATTGAAGTTAAAAGGCAAATAGCATATATCCCTGATAATCCTTCAATCTATGAGTTTTTGAGCGGGATAAAGTACCTTAATTTCATAGCCGACATTTATCGGGTGACGGAAGCTGAAAGGAATATGCTGATTAAAAGATACAGTGATATTTTTGAATTGACGGCAGACCTTGCAAAACCAGTATCCGAGTATTCCCACGGGATGAAACAGAAGCTCGTCGTAATCAGCGCCTTAATACATAAACCGAAGCTTATGATGTTGGATGAGCCTTTTGTAGGGCTTGACCCTAAGTCCACGCACGCGTTAAAACTGATTATGCGAGAGATTTGTGATAATGGCGGGGCAATTTTCTTTTCTACTCATATTTTAGAGGTAGCAGAAAAACTTTGTGATAAAATAGCAATTATAAGAAACGGAGCGCTCGTTGAAAGCGGGCCTACCGCACAGGTAACGGCAAAATCTTCACTTGAGGCTGTATTTTTGGAGTTGGTTGATAATGTTTAAGTCACTACTATTAACGCAGCTTCGCGCTGTGTTTTATACTATGTTTGCGGCAAAAAGCACAGCAAAGAAGAAAACAACGAAAAGCAT
>JAAZGX010000174.1 GCA_012511005.1 Clostridiales bacterium | reverse complement strand
TTCCATGCGCTTTCGTGAACGGGCTTGTCTTGGAATATAGTCAAAAGGTTTCCCATTCCCGTTAAAAGCTCTCTATTATAGCGTTTGTCTGTAATACTTAAAATATTGCCGTTATCGTCAAAAGTTATACGCAGGATACTGTTTTCAAGCAGGCTCAAAGTCGCTGTTACAAAGGGCATATCATTATTTTTATCACTGCAAAGCGTAAATACTTTGTAGCCTGCGGACGGAACATCTGCCGCCATAAACTCTACATACTTTTTACCCTCTTTTTCAAAGAAAACAGACGGCGCCAATGCGCCTGACATATCTTTTACACAGGTAAATCCGTCAGGGATTTCACACGAAACTCCTGAAGTTACGCTATGTGTAGAAAAGTTCCAAACTATAAGCGACGGGCGGTTAGCAGACACAGTTTTGTTAAGCGCTTTTAGCGCGCTGTACTTTACAGCGCTGCCTATTTCCGTCATTCTCTCAAAAGCCGAAAGCGCCTCGACATGCGCTTCGTGTATGGAAGTACCGGGCAGTATATCGTGGAACTGATTGACGAGCAGAAGCTTTATACCGTCCTCAATAGCGTATTTATCATAGATAAAGTCTGTTTTTGTGCTTGCTATGACGCTTAAAAGCTCCGCATTTCTGAAAAGGAATTCGCCCTGTCTGTTATATTTTTTAAGCGGTGCTTGGCTCGTATAAGTACCCCTGTGGTTTTCATAGTACAGCTCGCCGTCATAGACGGGAAGCATATCTCTTTTTTGTTCCAATAAACTAAAGAACTCGCTTGCAGTACCGCTTTGCGACGGTATTAACCCCGATATTTTTTTAAGCGCGGAGCCGTTTTCAACCATACCATATGTACACCCGCCGCCGCCGTCGCCATAGCCGTACATGGAAAGGGATACACCCGTTACATCTGCCTGCCGGTTTTCGTAAAAACTTTGTTGGATTTCTGATGCCGTATATTCGCCGTTATAAGCCGTTGAAACGAGATAAGCTATCGTTTCATCTCCGTTATGGGACCGCCAAACAAATTGTGAATGCAAAAATTGATTTGTATCGTTAGAGCGAAGCTTTGAAGTTAAAAAGTATTTAAGTCCCGATTTATTTATAATTTGCGGCAAAGCCCAAGAAAATCCGAAACAATCGGGCAGCCAGTATATATCAGAGCATACGCCAAACTCTTTTAAGAAAAACTGTCTGCCGTAGAGCAGTTGGCGAATAAGAAATTCGCCGGAGGCAATATTTGTATCTGCCTCTACCCAAGCGGTACCCGTTATTTCCCATTGACCGGCTTTAACCTTTCTTTTTACTTGCTCGAATATTTCGGGGTAATGCTTTTTCATAAAGTCATATAATACTGCTTGACTTTGGCAAAAGCTGAAATTCGGATAAATATCCATTAGCTTTAAGTTATTTGAAAATGTGCGCGCCGTTTTTCTGACGATTTCTTTAACGGTCCAAAGCCAAGCCACATCAAGGTGACTGTGACCTGTCATATAAACATTTGCATTGTCTATTGAATAATCAAAGTCAATCGAATTTAAGAGCATATTAAGCGCATGCGGTACGCTTTTTATGAAAGCGCTTTTCCCCATATCAAAAACAAGGGAGTGAACGCTGTCATCAACAGCTCTGTAAATTCGATTTCTTATTATGTCATCTTTTATGACATAAATCGCATCAGCACAGTTTTTAAGCAGGAAATAATATTCTTCTGTTATTTCGTCAATTGCTATGAGGCGCGCCGTTTTCATAGTATAAACAGTCGTTTTTGCTCCCGCCATAGCTGCGTCACAAAACCCGCCTGAGTTTACGGTAGCTTCAATCTCAATATCATAAACAGTCCCTCTTTTTA
>JAAZGX010000173.1 GCA_012511005.1 Clostridiales bacterium | reverse complement strand
TTATTTGAAACTGTCAGTAACAGAGTGTTGAATGTTAAAGAAATTGTCAGTCAATTTAATTTTCCTGCACATTTTTTACAATCTCAAAAATAGTTGCTTTAAGAGCAGGGTTCTGCTCCATTTTACTTTCAACGGCCTGAATAGAGTATAGTACAGTAGAATGGTTTTTACCCCCGAATTCATTGCCGATAGCCTCAAGTGATAAGCTCGTAATTTCTCTTATAATATACATTGAAATTTGACGAGCGTTTGAAATAGCCGCTTTTTTCTTGTCAGAGCGAATATCTTCAACCATAACGCCAAAAGTCTTTCCAACAAGCTCTATTATATTGCTTATTGTGACGCTTATCGGACGATTTACGGTCAACACATCTTTAATTGCTTCATTTGCAAGCACGAGCGGCGGTATAGACGGGTCGATAAGTGTAATGGCATGTATTTTTTTAACTACTCCCTCAAGCTGACGAATGTTTGTTTTAACCTTTTCAGCTATGTAAACGACAATATCGTCAGGCAGCCGCAATCCAAGCCCCTCTGATTTACGCTTAATAATAGCGGCCCTCGTTTCATAGTCAGGCGATTGAATATCAACAAGAAGACCTTGCTCAAATCGAGAAGCTATTCTTTCTTCAAGCCTTTCCATATCTTTAGGCGGACGGTCAGAGGTAAGCACAATTTGTTTGCCGGCAGTAATAAGAGCATCAAAGGTATGGAAAAACTCCTCCTGAGTTTGCGTTTTACCGGCGATAAACTGGACATCGTCAAACAGCAGAGCGTCAGTGTTACGGTATTTTTTTTGAAATTCCGACATTTTCTTTTCGCTCATATGAGCTACAAGGCTGTTAGTAAAGCTTTCACCATTAGTATAAAGGACATTTGTTTTTGGCTTTCTTTTAAAAATCTCTTTCTCTATTGCCATTAATAAGTGAGTTTTGCCGAGACCGGAACGACCGTAAATGAAAAGCGGATTGTGTACGCCGCCGGGATTTTTCGCAACGGCATTCGCGGCAGCATATGCAAGGCGGTTAGATGAACCGACTATAAATGTATCAAATGTGTTTTCAAATGATTTAAGGGAGGAAGCTTCCTGCTCTTCTTCCTGCTCCTCCTGTGCGGCAGTTATAACAACCTCAATCTCAAAACCAAGCACACTTAAAAATGCCTCTTTAATTACCGAAAGGAACTTTTCAGTAACGATAGCTTTCTTAAATTCATGTGTTGCAAGGCAGACTTTGCCGTTATCAAAGCTTTCAGGAACGAGCGAGCCTATCCAAAGCTTGTACGCCGCCTCGGTAGCTACATTTCTTTTACACTCCTCCAAAACAGCAGGCCAAATATCCGACATAAAAAAAACAAAGGAGGTACTATCCAATAAACTTCACCCCGTAAAAATTTACATTAAGATGTATATATACAAATAATATATTGCTAACAAAGTATATCATAAATCCATATCTTTTTCAATCATTTTAGCCAAACAAAAGCGATAAATCACAATAAAATTAAAAAAACATTGTATTTTATAAAAGTTTTTAGTACAATATAAG
>JAAZGX010000172.1 GCA_012511005.1 Clostridiales bacterium | reverse complement strand
CTAATAATTTTGTTGATTTTGGAGTTTTAATGTTGAATATCTTTAAGGCTATTCATAACAATATTTATTTTATAGGGATTTATACTTACAAATACGGCAGAAGGTTTTTGAGAGGTCTTTTAAGGACTGTAAAAAAACCTCTGTCTTTTATTGCTATTATCATTTACGCGGCGTTTATGGCTTTTGATATGTTCTTTCTCAAGGGACTTCATACCGCTGCTGCCGATTATCGCGCTCTTAAGGTTGATGTTAAAAAAGCGTGCAGCAATCTTCGATTTTGTGTGAAGACACCCGCTTCCCTTTTTAATATTTTTAAAAATTATGTAAAAAAGGCTATACTGAGGCATCCTGTTTCGCTATCATATCTATTGAGTATTGCTCTGCCTGTGGCGGCGCTTTCTTTACTCGTCGTTGTTATAAACTTTTCAAGCGGAATAACCTTTGCTTTGAAAGTTCAATATGACGGTATAAATATCGGCTATATTGACAATGAAAGTACTCTTATTTTAGCAAGTGAAAAAGCCGCCGATATACTTAACTCCGGAGTTGAAACAGTAACATTTGCCGAAATAGCAAGGAAATCTTCATATAGCCTTGCGACAATTAAAAAAAGTGAGCTTTCCGGAAAAGACTATATTGCAGACTGCATTATAGACAGTATGAAAGACAGTTATATAAACGCGTGCGCCGTATATATAAACAACGCTATGCTGTGCCTTGTAAAAAGTGAGAGTGATGCTCTTTATGCTTTTGATAAACTTCTTTTAGAAAGAAAAGGCACAAATGTTAACGCTACTATCAGCTTTGTGGAAAATATTGAGTTTCGTGAATGTCTTTATCCCATAGACAAAGCAGAGTTTTTAAGCGCCAACGAGCTTTATGATACTATAAGCGCGGTAAAAACAAAGGCTAAGACATATACGGTTAAGAAAGGCGACAGAGAGTCTGATATTCTTCGTTTATTTAACGGAGACGCGGATTTATTGCGCCAGCTAAACCCAAATACAAACGATATTACAGTCCTTGGCACTGTAATTGTAACGGCTCCTGCTATAAACAAGCTTAGTACAAAGCTCACATTTACTAACGAGCGCATAATAACAGAAAAGTATAAGACAGTTGAGCTTGAAACGGATACACTATACAGCGGCGATAAGTATGTGGCGCAAAAAGGTGTAGACGGGAAAACAAAAGTAACGGAGCTTGTGACTTATATTGACGGTGTGCTGACAAGCTCTACCGAATTAAAAAGAACGGTAGTAAATGAAACGGTCAATAAAATCGTAAAAATCGGCGCAAAGGCAAGACCGAATAATTATGTTGGGCAGTATACTATCGGCGTTACAAAAGGCAGGTTTATATGGCCTGTCGTAGGGCTGTTTACCGTTTATTCATGGTACGGATGGCGCAACCTCGGCTGGCATTCCGGTATTGATATTTCAGGCAGCGGTGCTTCAGGCTCGCTTATCGTAGCGGCTGAAAGCGGAACGGTTGTGACAGCCGGCTGGAATGACGGCGGGTATGGCTATTATGTCATTATTGAGCATAATGACGGCGTAAGAACACTTTACGGTCACTGCCTTTCAGGCTCTATAATGGTTAAGGCGGGCGATAAAGTATCAACAGGTCAGGCAATAGCAAGAGTGGGCAATACCGGCTATTCTTTCGGCGCACACTTACATTTTGAGGTTAGAGTTAAAGGCTCTCCCGTAAATCCCGCGCCGTATTTGGGGCTTAACTGATATGCAGCATATATATATTATTTGTATTGGAAAACTTAAAGAGCATTATCTTACAAGTGCGGTTTTGGAGTGCACTAAAAGGCTTTCGCCTTACTGCAAGCTCATTATAAAAGAGCTTCCCGCAGAAAAGCTGCCCCTTAACCCTTCTCTGGCAGAGATTAATACGGCTCTTAAAAAAGAGGGGGACGCTTTACTTTCTGCTATTCCGCCTTTGGCATATACCTTTGTGCTGTGCGTTGAGGGGCGGCAAATTTCGTCTGAAGCATTTTCAGAAACGCTCTCCTCCCTTTATTTAACCGGAAAATCCTGTGCCGCATTTATAATCGGCAGCTCCTACGGGCTTGACACTTCTGTAAAAAAACGAGGAGACTTTCTTCTCTCCCTATCAAAAATGACCTTTCCGCATCAGCTTTTTAGGGTTATGTTGCTTGAGCAGATATATCGTGCTTATCAAATAAATAAGGGCGGTAAATATCATAAATAAAAGAGGTATTATTATGCAACTTAAACGAGAACTATCAGATTACGACATTTACCCAAAAGTTTTTTTAGAAAATACCGAGGTCACTATCCGCATTGTGCCGTTGGGACTTCACGCACAGTTCAAGAAGGGCGAAGAATATACAATACATATTCGCCCATTATCCGAGGGGGCGCCTTGGAGTTATCCCAACAGGAATAATATCACTGAATATGAGCTAAAGGCTGATGATAACGGCGGGTTTACAATTACTCATAAGTTTGACGGCGAGCAGGAATATTTTATAAGAGTAATGGAGAACGGCAAAAAGCTTTTGCAGCTTTCTGTATATGCAGTTGCAGAGGATTTATTCGGCAGATACCCCTATAAAGGTGATTTACATATGCACACATTCCGCTCTGACGGCAGCGAGTCCCCCGCTGTTGTAGCAGCAAATTACAGGCGCTATGGCTATGATTTCCTTTCTATTACAGACCATCAGAGATACTATCCGTCAATTGAAGCTATAAAAGCTTTTAAGGATATTAAAACAGATTATGTATTAATTCCCGGTGAGGAAATTCATCTTCCGGGAAATGATGTCCATACCGTAAACTTTGGTGGTAAATACAGTATCAACGGGCTTATTGAGTCGCGCTCTCAAACGAAAGAGCATCCCGCTGACAAAGAATACTGTGCTATTGACGGCAACTGCCCGCCCGTTATGAGCGATGAAGAATTCGAGGCAGAGATAAACGCTTTAATTCCAACGCTTAATATACCGGAAGATTTTCCGGACAAATTTCAATATGCTACTTGCGTATGGATTTTTAATCATATAAGGGAAGCGGACGGGCTCGGAATATTCTGCCACCCCTACTGGATTTCAGACGCTTATCATGTACCTGAGGGGCTTACGGAATTATTAATGCAAAATCAACCTTTTGACGCGTTTGAGGTTGCAGGAGGCGAAGTGTATTTTGAGCAAAACGGTTTTCAATGGACAAAGTATTATGAGGATAGGGCTTTGGGGCGCAATTACCCTATAGTAGGCTCTACAGATAGCCATGGCTCTGTACATAATGCTGCAAAGCTCGTTGCATCTACAATAGTGTTTGCGCACAAAAACGAAAGAGCAGAGCTTATTGACTCTATAAAAAACCACTACAGCGTTGCTATTGATACCGTAGGGGAAGATATGATAATAGGTGACTTCCGCCTTGTGAAATATGCCTGTTT
>JAAZGX010000171.1 GCA_012511005.1 Clostridiales bacterium | reverse complement strand
CTGCTATGCCTGAGGCGGGCGGCGACAACAATGAATCAGCTGGCATTGGCAATGACGAATTCACAAGCTACGGCAAAACAAATGAACAGGTAGCGGGAGTTAATGAGGCGGATATAATTAAAAATGACGGCGCTTATATTTATATGGCGGTTAAAGGCAATGAGTTTTTTTATGACTACGGCACTGACGAAAGCGTGACGGGAAAAGAAGAAATTGCCCCTGATATGTACAGCGGCAAAATGTCCGCCCCATATAACCCTACGGTTAAAAACAGCATTGCCGTAATCAAGCCCTCAAGCAACGGTCAAATGCAAGTGATGAGCGTCATTTCAGCAGATGTTGACAGCGGTATCACATATCAAAGCATTATAAATATGTATGTCAAGGGCAACAGATTACATGCTGTTTATGATGTTTACGGCAAGGATTATTTAAGCAGTGTTCTCGTGGTAACATTTGATATCACAAACAAGCAAAAGCCCATTGAGCTTCGCCGTTTCTACCAAAGCGGCAGCCACATCTCAACACGCCTTATCGAAAACTCCCTTATTCTTATCACAAATCACTATGTGACACTTTCTAACGACTCGGCTCCAATTAAAGACTACTGCATACCCGAAACGGGCGTGGCGTTTGATACTAAGGCAAGAATACCGTCGGAAAACATTTGCGTTATGGAAAACGCGTCTTCTCCGTCTTATCTTGTTGTAAGTAATATCGCCCTTGATAAGCCTGACACTTCCCCCGCAACGGCGGCGGTGCTTGGCGCGGGCGGAAATGTTTATTGCACCAAAGAAAAGCTGTATGTTACGAACGGCGAATGGGACAATAATTTTGTAAAAGCGTCGGAGGGCGTCTTTTCAACAATTGATATAATGAAGTCAGACTCACTTAAAACAGCTATATATTCCTTTGATATCAACGGCGGTAATGTTATCTTCAAAGCGAATAAAGCGGTTGAGGGCAGCGTCCTAAACCAGTTCTCCATTGATGAGTTTAACGGTAACTTAAGAATTGCCACTACAACGGGTAATTTTGAAAAAGCAAATAATTTTGTTTTTATTCTGTCTGCCGACACGCTTGAACAAGTAGGTTTGCTAAAAAATATAGCGCCGGGTGAAAGTATAAAGTCCGTTAGGTTTATGGGTAATAGGGGCTATGTCGTCACATTTTTACAGACTGACCCGCTTTTCGTTATAGACCTTTCTAATGCCGCTTCCCCTAAAATTTTGGGTGAGCTTAAAATAACGGGATTTTCATCGTATCTGCACCCCATAACCTCTACACTCCTTGCGGGAATTGGGGTAGACGGGACAGAAGAGGGGCAAAACAACAATCTAAAGGTTTCGCTTTTTGATGTAAGCGACCCGTCAAAGCCCAAAGAGGTTGACAAGGCAGTTTTCGGAAACGGCACCTCATCGCAATACGCTTCTTCTACTGCTTATTACGACCATAAAGCAATTTGTTATGACGAAAATGAAAACATCTTCTACTTCCCTATTGAGATTAATGATTATATTTATACAAACGGCAATAATAAAACAACTACGGGTATAATAGGACTTAAAATTGATACTCAAAACAAAACCTTTAGCAAAACCTTGAAATATTTAATTCAAAAAAGTGACTATACTCAAATAATCCGCTCCACCTATATAGATAATTTGCTGTTTGCTTTTACGAATAATTTCGTTTATTCGTTTGATAAGGCGGAAGAAAAGCTGCTGTCTCAAATAGACTTTACGAAGTACGAGTTTCCAAAGGAATATACCCCAAGACCAAATAAACCAACACCAACAACGGAAATAACAAGCACAGAAGTTACAACAACCGAAAAAACAGATGAGACCACTTCTGATGAGGCAAGTGAAACTATAACAACGCAAAGCCTTTCAGATGTAACAGACCCTTGGGATACAGCTACTGTTCATACAGGCGTTTTTGAAACGATAGTTGTAAATTAACCTATTTTATCACAAAGCTTTTCAAACCACTCCACTATTATAAAGCGCGGCTCTAAGACAGGCTTTTCCTGAATAAGCTTAGAGCCGCTTTCTGTTAGAAAGCTTTCAGGCTCTGTTTCTGAAAATCCAGGTAAGCACAGCGGCGGAAACATAACGCACCACCAATTTTGCCCTTTGCCCTCGCCTATAATGACCTTAACGGCTTTATACTTGCCCGCAGGCATTGTATACCGTCCATAGCTTCTTGTAGTGAAGTATTCATCGCATATATTTATAGTTACTTTGTAGTCAAAGCCCTCGTCTTTAATTACCTTTAAAGCTTCTGTTATAAGCTCATTTTCTGATTTTTGAAGCTTTTTTTCAACCTCTTTAATATCAGTACTGCCCGAAAAAAGGTCACTGCCTGAAGAAAGCAGCCTATCTCGAACCTTAATCTTTAATTCTTGGTCCTTTGCACTGTCGGAATTAGCAAGTATATGAAGTCTTACACATTCACCTCTGACGGACTGTGCAGCCGCGGCAAAGGAGGTGACATAAAATGCAGCCGTAAGTACAAAAGCACATATAAAAGCACGAAAAGAAAGACCTTGTCTGCTGTACCCTATTTTCATTATTTATCTCCTTTAATTAAAAAATTCCCATAATCCGGATAAAGGATTATGGGCTTTATTTTTAATTCTTATTCAAAAACAATTCCACTTTTTTGGGGAGTTGTTATAAAAATATCGGGTACAATTAGTTTTAATAGGAAGCCGCATTTTTCAGCATCGTCTTTATTATGAAATATTCCGAAAACAGTAGAGCCGGAGCCGCTCATACAAGATGCCAAAGCACCCCTTTCACTCATAATGTATTTTATATCAACCCTTTTTGGTATATCTATAACCTG
Source organism: Clostridiales bacterium (assembly GCA_012511005.1). Taxonomy (GTDB): domain Bacteria; phylum Bacillota; class Clostridia; order Oscillospirales; family Acutalibacteraceae; genus DTU089. Next base: position 2,123 of record JAAZGX010000171.1, on the reverse strand, counting down.
CTCAAACACATTTGCACAGTAAGAGGCTATATCAGGTAAGTCTTGCCTTACAACGGCGTTTAACATAAGCTCGTTTTTAGGGCGCCTTATCCACGGCGCGGCGTCATATTCTCTATATGCCTGTTTTGTAGAAACCCCTTGCGGCGGCTTTGCAAGCACGATAAAGCACGAAGGTAAATCTGGTAAAACGGATATTACAGAGCCGATATCTTGGCAAAGCGCCGTCCCTCCCACAAGGCAAAACGGTACATCTGCGCCAATTTCTGCGCCAATGCCGCAAAGCTCTGCCGCAGATAAGTTCTTCCCCGTCAGTTTATTTAATACAGCCAAAACAGCCGCCGCGTCAGCGCTGCCGCCCGCAAGCCCTGCGGATACGGGAATTCTTTTTTCTATTTTAATATCCGCGCCGTTTTTTATGCCTGTTTTATTAAAAAATATTTGTGCCGCTTTATAGGCGGTGTTTCTTTCGTCACATGGTATAGGTTTATCGCATAAAAGCTTTATGTTGCCCGTTTCATTCAGCGATACTGTAACTGTATCGTATAAATCCACGGATTGCATAATAGTATAAATGCTGTGGTATCCGTTTTTCAGTGTGCCCGTTATATCAAGAATTAAGTTTATTTTTGCATTTGCTTTCACTGTCATTTCTTTACGCATACCATTCACCTGCCTTTATTTAATTTCATTATACAACCGCCCCTATTTCAAGTCAAGTATAGACAGCGAAGCACTTTTATGTTATTCTTTTGTAAGTTATTGTGAAGGAGTTTTTTATATGGAATATCAACGCATAATAGACTCTCATGTCCATTCCGACAATTCACCCGACGGACATAATTCTGTAATTAATATGTGTGAAATTGCGGTGTCTAAAAATCTTCGTGTAATAGCTTTTACAGACCATTGTGAAGTCGACTCTTATCATAAAGAAGGATATGACAGGCGCGTAAGGCAAAGCTATTTTGAAGTGGCTAAAGCAAAAACTGCATTCTATGGCAGTCTTTTAGTTTTGCAGGGCATAGAGCTTGCGCAGCCTCATTATGACGAGCGGCTGTCTAACGCTATTTTATCTGCTCAAAAATACGATACCGTATTAGGCTCACTTCATAATCTGCGCAAAAAAAAGGATTTCTATTTTATAAAAAGCTTTGAGGGTTTAGACATTACCGCAATTTATAACGAATACCTTGATGAGCTGATAGCTATGACAGAATGGGGAAATTTTGATATTCTTGCACATATTACTTATCCTTTTCGTTATTTTTACTCCGTAGCGGGCATAGATGAGGATATTGGCAAATATAGCAAAAAGGTAGACGAATTATTAAAGCTTACTGCTGAAAAGGACAAGGCTATTGAAATTAATACGGGCGGACTGCGCCAGAAGATTAATAAAACCTCTCCCGAAATCTGTATTATAAAAAGATTTAAACAGTTAGGCGGAAAATTTGTGTCTGTCGGCTCTGATGCGCACTATGGTGAACAAATTGGCAGCGGCATTTCCACAGCTTATAACATGGCGCTTGAAGCGGGTTTCAATTCTGTCACTATTTTTCAAAGGAGAGTACCTATGGAAATCGGTATAAAATAGCCTTTGACTATTATTTATCAATATGTATATACATTAATTAAAGTTAATTTTATGTATTTTTATACGAACATCTTTTTAAGAATGGTGTAAAGTACTTTGCTTACTATTGTTCATAACTGTGTTCACGATGTTGATAACATTGACTTATTTCGATATATTATTAAATAATAATTCTGTAAAAGAATTATTCTGACAGGCAACTAACTTTACATCAACAATTTAACTGACATATATGTAAAAACGCCCTTGCATATGCAAATGTATATACAACGGCGTTTTTATTTAATTAATGACATAAAATCATCGGGTGGCGGCGCAGTCAAATTCCTTTGGTACAGTAAAGCTTAGAACTTTCATTATGCCGTTACTATCTCCGCGGCATCTCTGAGCCTTAATTTTTCAATTGCCGTTTCACGCATCTTATATTTAAGTATTTTACCTGCCGCATTCATCGGAAATTCTGTAACGAAATCAACATATTTAGGTATTTTGTGGTGTGCCATATGGCTTTTTACATACTCTTTAACTT
>JAAZGX010000170.1 GCA_012511005.1 Clostridiales bacterium | reverse complement strand
CTACTACCGCTCCTACTACCGCTCCTACTACCGCTCCTACTACCGCTCCTACTACCGCTCCTACTACCGCTCCCACTACCGCTCCCACTACCGCTCCTACTACCGCTCCTACTACCGCTCCCACTACTGCTCCTACTACCGCCCCTACTACCGCCCCTACTACTGCCCCTACTACCGCTGAAGATGAACCTGCTGAATAAGTAGATTATGAATAAAAAATGCTAAGGAGAGTATAAGATGGCAATTCTTATAACCGGAGGAGCGGGATATATCGGCTCCCATACCGCAGTTGAGCTGCTTAACAGCGGATACGAAATTATCGTTATTGATAATTTTTATAACAGCTCAAAAACGGCGCTTGAAAGGGTTAAATCTATTACTAATAAAAACTTTAAATTTTATGAGGGAGATATTCTTGATAAAGACATTCTCAACTGCATATTTTCAGAAAATAAAATAGACTCTGTCATTCATTTTGCGGGGCTGAAAGCCGTTGGCGAGTCGTCTAAAATCCCGCTTAAATACTATGAAAATAATGTGACGGGAACGATTACTCTTTGCAAAGTAATGGCAGAGCATAACTGTAAAAAGCTTGTTTTCAGCTCATCTGCAACCGTTTACGGCGGCAACAATGTTTCCCCGTTAAAAGAGGAAATGCCCGTCGGCGCCACTACTAACCCTTATGGCACCTCTAAATATATGATTGAGCTTATTTTAACTGACCTTCAAAAGTCTGACAGTGATTTCGGTATTTGCCTGCTTCGCTACTTCAATCCGATAGGCGCACACGAAAGCGGACTTATAGGTGAGGACCCTAACGGCATACCGAATAATCTGATGCCAAGGATTACTCAGACTGCTGTCGGCAAATTCCCCTATTTAACGGTTTTTGGGACGGATTATGACACGCATGACGGCACAGGTGTAAGGGACTATATCCATGTTGTAGACCTTGCGAAAGGGCATATAAAAGCCGTTCTGAAGCTGCAAAACACCGCGGGGCTATTCACATATAACCTTGGTACGGGAACGGGTTACAGTGTGTATGACCTTGTAAAAGCATTTGAAAAAGCATCGGGGCTTACAATCCCTTGCAAAGTGGAGAAAAGACGGGCGGGCGACATAGCTGTTTGTTATTCTGACCCCTCTAAGGCAGAAAAAGAGCTTAACTGGAAAGCGGAAAAAACGCTTGACGATATGTGCGCCGATTCATATAGATGGCAAAAAAATAATCCTAACGGTTACGGAAAATAATTATGAATTGTCCTTATAATTCCAGAGATTTAAGTTATAAATCAATATTTGGCGCCGTCCATTCGGGCAAAAGCGTCCGTTTCAGAATAAAAATACCCCGCTCATTTTCTTGCAGCGGGGCATATTTGATTGTGAGAAAAGATGGTACGCCTACACAAAAAATTGATTTAATCTGGAGCGGACTTTCAGAGAGCGAAAAAAGTGAATGGTGGCGAATAGACTATTTATTCCCCTCACAAGGCATTTACTTTTACCATTTTGAATATCAGACGCCTTTTGGAGCGGGAAAAATCTTTCTAAAAAGCAGCGGTATGGGTGAGTTCTCACCGTCAGGGAACGAGTGGCAACAAACCGTGTATGACGCTTCATTTAAAACACCTGACTGGATTTTGGGCGGCATTATGTATCAAATCTTCCCTGATAGATTTTTTAGTTTCGGGAGTAAAAAGGGAAATGTCCCGACTGATAGGGTAATTCATAAAAGCTTTGATGAACCGGTAGTATTTAAACCTGACGACAAAGGTGAAATCCTTAATAATGACTATTACGGCGGTGACCTTGACGGAATTTGTGAAAAGCTTTCGTATTTAAAGTCGCTTTCTGTTACGGCAATCTACTTAAACCCTATTTTCGAGGCTCATTCAAATCACCGCTATAACACGGCAGATTATATGAAAATTGACCCCATGCTCGGCGACACTGCCGCACTAAAAAGGCTGTGTAAAAAAGCTGCGGAGTACGGGATAAGGATTATTCTTGACGGCGTTTTCAGCCATACAGGCTCTGACAGTATTTATTTTAACAAAGAAAAAAGATACGGCAAAGGCGGAGCATATAACGATAAAGAAAGTCCTTTTTATGACTGGTACACATTTACCGAAAACGGTAAATATAAATGCTGGTGGGGCATAAAAACCTTACCGGAAGTTGATGAAAATAACCCGTCATATTTAAGCTTTATAACGGGTGAAAACGGTGTGCTGCAAAAGTGGCAAAGCACGGGGATTTCGGGCTGGCGGCTTGATGTGGCGGACGAGCTTCCTGATTTATTTCTTGACGAGCTTTATAAAAGAGTAAAAAAAGTGGATAAAGATTGCTTGATTATTGGAGAAGTGTGGGAGGACGCGTCTAATAAAATGAGCTATGGCAAACGCCGCCGCTACTTATTAGGCGGTCAGCTTGACAGTGTTATGAATTACCCGCTAAAAGATGCGATGCTAAGCTTTATGCGGTACGGTGTTGCCGAAGAGCTTATGGAAAGCATTGTAACAATCTGTGAAAACTACCCAAAGGAAACCCTTAATTCACTTATGAATCACATCGGAACGCACGATACTGTAAGGGTTCTCACATATCTTGTAAGCGATGGCGTAGAATATAAACCGCGGGAGCTGCTTTCTAAACTTTTCCTGACGCAAGATGAGTATGAGCATGGTAAAAAGCTTCTTAAAACGCTTTCCGTTTTGCAATATATGCTGCCCGGTTTCCCCTCTTTATACTATGGAGATGAAGCGGGACTTACGGGCGGTTCTGACCCGTTTAACAGAGCATTTTATCCGTGGGATAAGCAAGACAGTGAATTGCTTTCACATTACAGGCTTTTAGGAGAATTGCGGCAATCGCTTTCTTGCCTTAAAGAGGGCAAATTCATCCCGATTTCCGCAATGCTCGGCTGTATTGCCTTTGCAAGAGAGTGTGAAAAATGTGATGAGGGCATAATTGTTATAATAAATAAAAACCCCCACAATATTGACTATTATCTGCCCGACCGCTATAAAAACTCTGTGGAGCTGCTAACAAATTCACCTTGCGGTGACTTCGTAAATGTACCAAAAATCGGCGCGGCAATAGTAAAAGCAAACTATTTAATCTAAAAAGGCGAGCTTTATGCCCGCCTCTTTTTATATTCCGAAATACGCTCTTGCGTTATTGAATGAAATATCTTTTACAACCTGAGAGAGAAAATCCATATCAGCAGGGTACTTTCCCTCATCAACCAAGTCTCCTAAAATTTCACATAGTATGCGCCTGAAATATTCGTGGCGCGGATATGAAAGAAAGCTTCTGCTGTCCGTAACCATCCCTATAAACTTTGAAAACACGCCAAGACTCATAAGCGCCTTCATCTGCTCTCTCATTCCGTCATAATGGTCATTAAACCACCATGCGCTGCCGAATTGGATTTTAGAATGCGCTGTTGTCCCCTGAAAGTTTCCGAGCATAGAGCCTAATACATAATTATCCCGTGGGTTAAGTGTAAATAAAACGACTTTCGGAAGCCTTCCGTCAACCTCAAGACTATCAAGTAACCTTGATAAATTGTGCGCCATTAAATCGTCTCCAACAGAGTCATAGCCCGTATCCGCACCGATTTTATTAAACATAGCGGTATTATTGTTACGCATGGCGCCAATGTGTATTTCCATACCCCAATCTCTTTTTGCATATTCGCCGCCAAGGAAAATTAAAAGCTCTGTTTTATACTTTTCAATCTCCTCGGTTTCAAGCTTTTCGCCGCTTATAGCCTTTTTTACAATTTTATTAAGCTCGTTGGCTGTAGCTCTCTTAAACGGTACATATGTAAGCCCATGGTCAGACGCTTTACAGCCTTGGCTATTAAAAAACTCTATTCGCTCTCTTAATATCTCAATAAGCGAGCTATAATCTTTAACCGTTTTACCTGAAGTATTATTTAATTCTAAAACCCAAGGGAGAAAGGTATAAGCCTCAATAGCTAAAGCCTTATCAGGGCGAAAAGCCGGTAATATCTTCGTCTTAAAGCTTTTATCCTTTTTGATTTTTATATGGTACTCAAGAGAATCGGCAGAATCATCCGTAGTGCATACACAAAAAACATTACTTCTTTCTATAAGCTCACGCGGGGTAAAACCACCCTGTTTTATTTTGTTGTTTGCTCTTTCCCATATATCGTCACAAGTCTTTTCATTTAGCGGCTCATATATCTCGAAATACCTCTGAAGTTCAAGATGCGTCCAATGATAAAGCGGATTGCCTATAAGGTGCGGCATCAAAGCTGCCCATGCCTTAAACTTTTCATAATGGCTTTTATCGCCCGTTATGTAATCCTCAGAAATACCGAATGACCGCATAGCGCGCCATTTATAATGGTCGCCCAAAAGCCAAAGCTCCGTTATGTCATTAGGCTTTTTATTTTCATAAATCTCTTTCGGTGAAAGGTGACAATGCCAGTCAAAAATAGGCTCGTCCTTACAGGCGGAAAAAAGCTCTTTCGCCGCTTTTGTGCTTAACAAAAAATTCTCGTCCATAAACTTTTTCATACTCTATCTCCTTAATTATTTAAAAATCATTTTTAATTATTAATTAAAATGCCCTTGTCGTTTTACAGCGTTATTCCGTTTTTAAATATCGCTATATCTCTATACCCGTTTTGCTCGTTTTTCGTCTTTTCTTCTCCGTTTGCAATTTTTATTATTAAGTCAATTAATTTGTCACGGTACGATAAAAAGTCCGAGTTTGTGAGAATTCCTCCGGCATCAAAATCAATCCAATTAGACTTTCTTTTCGCAAGCGGAGAATTAGATGATATTTTTACAGTTGGCACAAATGTACCTAAAGGCGTTCCTCTACCCGTCGTAAAAAGAATAATATTAGCGCCCGCCGCCGCTAAATTAGCAGAGGATACAATATCATTCCCGGGTCCATACAGTAGTGATAACCCGCTCTTTTTGCATCGTCCGTATAACGGCAGAACATCTGTTACATCTGCTTTCCCGCCCTTTTCTATGCAGCCCAGACTTTTTTCCTCAAGCGTTGTTATGCCGCCTTCTTTATTCCCCGGTGAAGGGTTTTCATATATAGGCTCGTTATGCTCCATAAAATAACGCTTAAAATCATTAATTAGAGATACCGCCCCCCTAAACACATCTTCATTCACGCACCTTTTTAAAAGCTGTGTTTCCGCTCCGAACATTTCGGGGACTTCCGTTAAAATAACGCTGCCGCCTAAAGATACAAAGTAATCAGTCACAAAGCCGCAAAGAGGATTTGCCGTTATGCCTGAAAAAGCATCAGAGCCGCCGCATTTCATTCCTACAGTTAGCTTTGAAAGCGGCTGTTTTGTACGCTTATCTTTTGCGGTAAGTAAAGAAAGTTCTTTTATTTTATCGAGCGCCGCTTCAATTTCGTCCTCCTCGTTCTGCGTTACAAGGAAACGAATTCGGGTTTTATCTGCACCATCAAGGTGTTTTTCCATAACGGATATGTTGTTATTCTCGCACCCAAGACCAACAAGCAGTACCCCGCCCGCATTTGGGTGGCGGCATACTGCCGCAAGAAATGAGGCAGTGTTTTTTGCGTCCTCACTGAGCTGTGAACAGCCGTAAGGGTGGGAAAAAGCGAATATACCGTCACATAAATCGCCGTAAAGCTTATTTGCCTTTTTCGCAATTATTTCTGCCGTATTGTTTACACAACCGACTGTCGGGACTATGAAAATTTCGTTTCTAATACCCACAGTCTTATTTTTTCGCTCATACCCGAAAAAGTATCGCTCTTTCGGCTTTTCGGTATGAGCAGTTTCTTCCCTCTCATACGAGTATTTAGGCACATATGTGAGCGTAGTTTTCAGGTTGTGCGTATCAATATGGCCGCCCGCTTTTATATCTTCTGTCGCTTCACCTATAGCAGAGCCATATTTTATAACGCTGTCGCCCTTTTTAATGTCACAGACAGCAAATTTATGTCCAAACGGTATTTTCGTAAGAAGCGTTACATTAAGCGCCGTTTCACCTTTTTCTAAGTCAAGCAAAGCGACTGCCGCACTGTCATTTTCATTAATTAAAATTGCTTTATTCGTAAGCTCACCGCCTTATAAATGCCGTGTTTTTCAATATCTTTGTAAGCTGCTTCAACTTTTTCTGCAAACTCCGGAATATCTCTTAAATCCATTCCCCATAAATCTTTATTTGAAAGGATTGTATTTATATCAGATTTTTCTATAAACTCTAATACTTTTTTATCATCGGATATTTTGTATTTTTCACCGTTTCTAAATGCTGTAAACTCTTTGTTTTCCCATTTACCGTCATAAAACTTTAATAGTGCAGCAAGAGAAAACGAAAGATTTGGGGGTGCAAAGCCTTTTTCTTTTGTATAGTCTAAAACAGACGGCAAGCATCGCGCCTTATATTTTGAAACGGAATTTAATGAAATATCAATTAATCTGTGACCCAAAAACGGATTTTTAAACCGCTCTATAACGGCTTTTGCAAAAGCGCTTTTCTCATCATCAGGAAGATTTATAAAAGGAATAATCTCCTCTTTGAGCGTGTTTTCAATAAATGCTTCAAATACGCTATCACTCATCATTTCAAATACGGTATTATGTCCAAAAAGAAAAGCGGCTAAAACGGAAAGCGTATGCGCACCGTTTAATATCCTTACTTTTCTTGTTTTATACGGTGTTATATCAGTCGTAAATATTATATCAAGCCCGGTCTTTTCAGCGGGGAAAATATCTGCCATATCTTTTGGCGCCTCTATTGCCCAAAAGAAGAAAGGCTCTGCGGCATCAAGAAGCAAATCCTCATAGCCTAACTGTTCAAAAATCCTTTCTGCGTCATTTTTCGGGTACCCCGATACAATTCTATCCACTAATGTATTTGCAAAATAACACTCTTTATCGAGCCAAGCCGAAAAACTTTCAGGCAAATTCCAAAGCCGTATGTATTCTTTTACACATTCTTTTAATTTTGAACCGTTAGAGTCTATAAGCTCAACCGGTAAAATGAGAACACCGCCATATGTCTTAAATGTGCAAAACCGCTCATATAAAAGCCTTGTCAGCTTTGCGGGGTAAGAGCTTTCCATTATATCAGCAAATTTATCCGAACTGCAGAAAGCTATTCCCGCCTCCGTAGTGTTTGATATTATAACTTCTAAATCGGGACTTCTTCCAACATTTAAAAACTCCTCAAAGCTTAAATACGGATTAATACATCGAGAAACACTCTTTATAACGCGCGTCTGCTCAACTTCTTTGCCATTTTCCGCCGTCCGCTCAATAACCGTATACAGTCCGTTTTGGGCGTTTATAATGTCACATTTACCGTCCTTTATCGGCTGGCAGAGAACGATATTTCCGTCATATATGCCTTTTTCATTCATAACATCCACAAGAAAACAGGAAAATGCCCTTAAAAAGTTACCCTCTCCTATAGACAGTATTTTTTCGGGGCGTTCCTTTTTTTCTTTATTGATTTCATTGATTTTAAGCATATTCGGCTCCTTAAATCATATCTCCCACGCCATAGTTTATGGCAACACACAAGACTAAAACGAGCGCACAAAACAAAGCGTTCAGCAAAAAGAGCTTCCAAGACCAGCGAAGCCACTTGCCGTATGATACGCCGACTAAGCCAATGGCAATTATCATAACGCCGCTTGTTGGGAACAATAAATTTGTAAATCCGTCCGCAAGGCTGAATGTTACAACGAGGCTTTGCCGCGTAATATTAACCATATCAGAAAGCGGTGCAAGTATTGGCATAATTAAAAATGCTTTTGCCGTTGAGCTGCCAAGGAAAAACTCAAGAACAACAACAAAAATGAAAAGAATAAATATTGCCTGATAAGTCCCAACACCTTCGATAGCCGTGTATACGGAATTTAGTATCGTGTCAATTATCATACCTTGGTCAAGTATATACGCTACCGAAATTACGAAGATAACGAGCGGTATGGCAGGCGCTATAGTTTTTACACCCGAAAAGAAACTTTTGAACAAGTTTTTGCCCTTTAGTCCGGCAAGATAACCCGAAAATAGCCCGCCGACTGTGAATAAAAGAGCCATTGAAGGTAACGATAACATTCCGCCTAAGTCAAGCGCAAAATCAATCACCACGAAAATAATGTCAAGCAACATAAATATAACGAATGCTCTTGTCGCCTTTTTCGTTAAAGGGTTTGAGAGGACTTCCTCTGTTTCTGTGACAGCGAATTTTTCACGAATAAGTTTATCGCTCTCATATACGAGTGATTTCTTTGGGTTTTTCTCTATTTTCTTTGCATAGACAATCAGAAAAGCGATTAAAAGAAGATATACGCCTGCGAATATTATAAGTCTTAGCCATAAACCCGAAAACATTTTAAGTCCGATTAACTTTTGCACAGTCATAATATTATACGGATTAAATGTTGCCGCTGTAAAGCCCCAAGCAATTGCTATAAGGCTCATACCAAGCCCGACTAATGAATCCCAGCCGAGCGCAAGTGATATAGCAACGGCAAGCGGTACTAAGGTTATTGACTCCTCTAATATTCCCGTTATAGAACTCATACCCATAAGCACAAAAACCATAGCACTCAAAAGTAAATACTTTCGTTTGCCGAATTTTTCAACTAAAAAAGCCATTATGTACTTCATAATACCGCATTTATCAAGTATTAAAAACGCGCCGCCTATCAACACGATAAAAAGTATTATTGCAATACCCGTTACGGCTTGCTCACTGCCAAAACAAAGGACAGGCGACAAGAGAACTTTCCAAATCGGTATTTTATAATCAAGATTTTCAGTATATGTACCGTTTATAATCTGCCCGCTTTCAGTGCGCTGAAACTCGCCGCGCGGCAGTAATTGCGTCATAAAGCCTGCAAAAATAAATACGGCAATCAGCACAAGGAATATGCTTATCATCGTTTTTTTATTAAGCTTTAGCCCCGCGCCATCCTGTTTTTCTACTGCTTCTGTATTACCCTCGCTCATTATTCCAAATTCCTTTCCATATTGACAAGAAAATCTTGAATATTCGTCACAATCCCCGTTACACTCAAAGAGCCTCTGTCGCGCAGCTTATTTACCGCAAATTCTGAAATATCAACACTGTAAAAATACACGGGCCGCACAATGGAATTTTTTACTGTAAAAGACGGCGTCATATTTCCCGTTGCTATTGTGTGAAGCTGTGTCGCAAGAGCTATTACAACGGTAGCTTTTTTCGTATAAGAGCGCATAGCCGTTTGCGCCGCATATGCGTCTGAAATTACTTCAGGCAGCGGTCCGTCATCACGAATAGAGCCTGCAAGCACATATGGTACATCATTTTTTATAAGACTGTTCATAACGCCGCTATTTATATTATACTTTTCAAGAAACTGTAGAATTCCTCCCTCCGTTTTCACAAGGTTTATAGTATGGAGGTGATTATAATGCCCGTTTTTCATAAGCCTTTTCGTATAAATGTCCTGCCCAAGTCCCGTATTGAATATGCTTGCCTCAAGGTCATGAGTAGCAAGCGCATTTCCCGCAAAAAGGGCATGGCAATAACCTTTGTCTATAAGTTTTGACATTGCGGCTCTGCTATCATGGTCAAAAACGCATGCGGGACCTAAAACCCACACGATATAACCGTTATCCCTGTCATTCCTTAAAATATTATAAAGCTTGTCATAATCTTCCGAGTAAGAGGATTCCCGTGATTTACCTGTTCTAAACGCAAATACAGCTCCGTCTTCCTCATCATTGTCATCCTCAAACGCATTTGAATGAACATAAACACCGCCGCGTCCGTCGTCCTCTCTGCCGACGACTATCATATCGCCTTTTTTTACATTACGCGGCTCAACGGCTTTCGGCTCACCGTCCGTTATCACGACAGCAGAATCCATTCTGCTCTCTTTAACGAGTACCCATTTGCCGTCAATTTTAATATACTCGGGGAAGATAGTAGTCGCATAAAAATCCTCCGGCAGATAACCGTCGCCCGCCTGTTTCACACTTGCGTTAGGCGCTGAAAAGAAAGGCTCAACACTAAAATCAGGCTCCCTAAAACGGGGAAAAGAAAACATCAAATCACAACCCTTTCGATTTGGAGAAACTCCACTATAAAAACAAAAGGCTCAAGCCTTAAAAACGGTAAACCCATATTCTTTCTTGATATTATATCACAAAACTAAAGGCGCAAGCCTTTATAAGCGGCAAAGCCGCTGTCTGTGCCGCAGCACAGAGTTTTGATGATACAATGTTCTTGCAGGAAAATCTTTGATTTTCTAAAATGCGAAGCATTTTCGGCGGATACCACTCCGCCGCTGCAAGGTTATTATACCATATTAAAGGTCAAAATGACAAGAGCGAAGAATAAAATTGACAACGATGAAATCATAATGTAAAATAATATAAAACTATATGGATTTGAGAAATATATGAGACCTAAGCAAAAGAAAAACGCCAAACAGCGCCTTGAATTGTGCGCCGACATTATTATAAATGATTTTAATGCATTAAAATCTGGTTTTTTTCCTATATTTAATAATGACAACCCTGTCCACCTTGAAATCGGGTGCGGCAAAGGCGGATTTATTTGTGATATGGCGGCACTTTATCCTGACATTAACTTTATCGCGGTAGAGCGTGTTGAAACAATTCTTATAAGCGCCGCAGAGAATGTAAAAAACAGCGGACTTTCTAATATAAAAGTTTGCCCTTTTAATGCTAACGAGCTTTATGACATTATCCCCGAAAATTCGATAGAGAGAATATACCTTAATTTCTCTGACCCGTGGCATAAAGCCGCTCATCAAAAACGCCGGCTAACTCACAAAAACTTTCTCGAAATTTATAAAAAGCTTCTAACAATTGATGGCAGTATTTTCATGAAAACAGATAATGACGCTTTATTTGATTTTTCAATTGAGCAGTTTCTAAACAACGGTTTTAGATTAGAAAATGTAAGCTATGACCTTTATGAAGGCGATTTATTAAATAATATTGCAACAGAATATGAAAAACGCTTCGCTTCTTTAGGGGTAAAAATCAAGCGGCTTGAAGCATATAAAAAGTAAAAACACGGGTTTTTATAAACTAATATTGAAAAGACGCCATTGATGTGTAAGCTTAAATATATCCAATCTCATGCATTATTATAAAACTGTGCAAAAAAGGATAGTCACTATTGATTTAACTACTTCAAAGAATATAAGATTTGTGTGCCCGTCGAAGCGCAGCTTGCTGTTCAAAAATTCTATGGAAGCGTTAATTTTGTGGGGTTATAAATTCTGATTAAAATAATTAATAGTCGTATGAACTTGTCCCTTTGACAAGCCAAGTTTGAATATTACTGAGGAGAAAAAATGAAAAACATCAAAATTGAAAAAACAAAAACATGTTTTCAAACGGTAGTTTTTGCATTAGGGTTATTATTAGGTGTTTTGCAATTAATTTTACGGTTAAATTTAGTATCAGTTATTTCTATTGCCTATTGTTGTATTATTTCTTTATTCATTTTTTTAGGAATAGTTATACAAAAAAAGTTATACTTGTTTTTTACCACAGGTTATTTAGCATCTTTCTTTGGTATTTTACTTTATTATATTGTTTTCGGTGCAGATGCCGGATTTGGAGCTTTTAGCAGCGGAAAAACAGGTTTTATTTCATCTGAGCATCCATTGTTTTGTGGTACCGGTAATATATTAACAAGATTAGCAGGCAATTTATTAATTGCTTTGCCTTGTTTGCTCACAATAGTTTTACTGATTATTATTTGCTCTAAATTGACAAAGAAAGCTATTCTGCAAAAAGCATTGTCTGCTTTTATGAGCTTTGTATTAATAGGTACAACTATAGTTTTTGTGCTAACAATGAATCTTCGCTCAAAACCGAATACGAATAGATTATGGGAAGGGCACGATGATTATCTTCGAAAAATAGATACTAATAAAAATTCAAATACTTCTCCAAATGTACTTTTTATTTTAATGGATGATTTAGGTTATGGAGATGTATCTGCAAACGGTAGTTTAATTAATACTCCCAATATTGACAGCATTTCGGAAGAGGGGCTGTTCTTAGAAAACTTTTATTCAAGTTATTCTGTATGCTCTCCTGCGCGTTTTGCTGCGCTTACGGGAAGATACCCTTATAGAGGCTATGCCGATAATGTAATATTCCCCACTATTGCAACTATCAAACCTTTTGCTTTAACAAGAATTTATAATTCTGTTGAGATGGGGGCAAATTGCGACGGAATGCTCGGCGATGAAATTACTATTGCAGAAGCCTTACACAGTGCAGGTTATGCGACAGGGGCTTTTGGAAAATGGCACTTGGGCGACTATGGTGAATATCTTCCAACAAATCAGGGATTTGATTATTTTTATGGCACCCATCATGTTAATGACATGACTCCTTTTTATTTTGTTGAAGAAACTAATGCGGAATATCGAATTGCTAATGGGGTAGATGATTTAAAAGACCAAAAAGATGTAACTAAAATAATTCACAATGAAGTAGACAAATGGATAAGAGATGTGGTAACAAATACTGAGAAACCATTTTTTGCGTACTACGCTTCTCCGAAACCCCATGCGCCGGTTTTTGCCGGTGATGAATTTAAAGGTAAAACAGGCTTGGGCGAGTATGCGGACTGTATTGTCGAATTTGATTATTACTTAGGACAGCTTTTTGATACTTTGGATGAACTCGGTGAATTAGATAATACAATTATTATGTTTACAAGCGATAATGGTCCTGCTTTAGAAGGCTCAACAGATATTTTAAGAGGGTCAAAAGGGATGGTGTATGAAGGTGGTCAAAAGGTACCGTTTTTTATCAGGTGGGGCAATAACAATGGATTATTTGAAGCCGGAACTGTTAGAACACAATCCGCAACACTTGTGGATTTATTCCCAACATTAATTGAGGTTTGCGGTGTTTCAGCAAACTCAGAAACCGACTTAAATTACCTGCCAAAAGACCGTATGCTGGACGGTACCTCAATGGTTCCATTATTAAAAAACGATGAAGTAATACACAAAAAGGAAAAACCCATTTTGTATATGAAATCTGAAAACCTGCGCTCTATTCAATATAGTGTAGATACGGATAGTATTAAGGATAAAAATAATAATTATTCTATCATAAATAATCATGAATATGTTTCATTTAAGTACTTGAGTAATGTTCAAAATGATAACCCTGTGTTTTTTGATTACCGGAGAAAAGACTGGCTTATTCTTTTAACTGATGATAAAGGAGAGAGCTATAATCGTAAAATTGTCTATCCTATGGTCGCTTCCGAAATGAAAGAAAGACTTTGTCAGGTTATGGATGATTTTAAGGATAACCGCAGGGGAATAATTGATGAATAGAAAGGAGTAGCAAATGCCACCCATTTCAATTATGATAAAGCCGGCATCAAGTTTATGTAATATGAAATGCGATTATTGCTTTTACCACGATGTATCAGAGCATCGTCTTCTTCAGTCTTTTGGAATAATGACAGATGAAACGGCTTTTTTATTAATTGATAAAGCTTTGCAATATGCAAAAGGAGATTTGATATTTTTCGCTTTTCAGGGCGGCGAGCCTTGCATAACAAAATTGCAGTTTTTTAAGAGCTTTACGGCATACGCTCGTAAGAAAAACACAAAACACAGCAAGATTTATTATAGTTTGCAAACTAACGGTACCCTTTTAGATGAAAATTGGGCAAGGTTTTTAAGGCAAGAGAATTTTTTAGTAGGGCTTAGCTTTGATGGAGATTATAAGTCAAACTATCATCGGAAAAAAAGCAACGGGGATAACGCATATTATAAAATCCTAAATGCTTTAGAGTTGTTGCAGCGTTTTGATGTTCAATTTAATATTTTAACGGTATTAACAGGAGAATGTGCGGATAACATTGAAAATATCTATAACTTTTTTAAGAAAAAAGGATGCAAATACCTTCAATTTATCCCCTGTCTTCGTCCATATGGCGATAAGGAAGAAGGTCCGTTATATATGACCGTTAAGCAATACGAGAGCTTTCTTATTCGTCTGTTTCAAATGTATGTAAAAGATTATGTTCGCGGTAACTATATAAGTATTAGGCAATTTGACAATATGGTTAGACTTTTCCTTGGACAATCCGCTGAACAATGCGGAATGATGGGACACTGTACCTTTCAGTATGTTGTTGAGGCAAACGGAAATATATATCCTTGTGATTTTTACTGTACTGATGAATGGCTTCTTGGAAATATATATAATACTGATTTTCAAGAGTTACATAATATGGAGAAGGCTAAGAAATTTATAAAAGATAGTCTTTATGTCAGTGAAAAATGCAAACAATGCAAGTTTTATATGATGTGTCGCGGAGGAGGCTGTAAAAGGAATAGGGAAGACCGCGACTATTGCAGCTCTTATTATAATTTTTTTAGTGCAAGCTACCCGCTTTTCAGGGTTTTTCTCGGAGAAATGTCAAACACATAAAATATGTTAAAGGTTTTTACGGTTTATCAAACGGATTAGCTGTAAACAACAAGTGTATATTATAATCTATACTAAATAAAAAGCCACACAAAGGACTATACCTTTCGTGTGGTTTTATTTTCGTAACCCCTAAACCTTGCTCTCTTTAGGCGGTTTTTGGTGCCGGAAGCGGGGGTCGAACCCGCACGGTGTTGCCACCACGGGATTTTGAGTCCCGCACGTCTGCCAATTCCATCATTCCGGCTCATAAAAGCTTAATATTACCTTTGTAAAAGCATAACATCAGCTTGCTTATTATATATTAGGAAACGGAAAAAATCAATAGCTTTAAATAACTTTTACCGCAAACAAGTGATGATATATAAAGATTTGCTATTTGATTTTTCTGTGTTTTGTGGTATTATGTAAATGAATTCCACTGTAAGGAAAGGTTTTTCTATTATGCCGATAAGTAAGTTGGACTTAATTCAAAAGCAAGCGGGAATAAATCTCCCTTTATCAGCTAATATAAAGCTTCTAAGCACCCCTTATTCTATGTATGGCAAAACACTTTCTAATAGGCTCGTAGTGCAACCCATGGAGGGTTGTGACGGCACATTTGACGGAGAGCCTGATACACTGACATATCGCCGTTACAAGCGTTTTTCAAACGGTGGGGCGGCAATTATTTGGTTTGAAGCTACAGCTATAGTAAACGAGGGGCGTGCAAATCCACGCCAGCTTTATATAAATGAAAACACACTTGACGATTTTTCTCGTATCGTATCTGAAATAAAAGAAAATTCCCTTCACGAAAACGGTTTTGAGCCGCTTTTAATATGCCAGCTTACGCATTCTGGCAGGTACTCAAAGCCTTTTGGCACTCCGCTTTATCAAATAGCTTATAACAATCCTATATTTGAAAAGGAAAAACCTATTGATAAAAGCCGTATCGTTTCAGATGACTACTTAATGGCACTTGAAGAAAAATTCGGTTATGCCGCCTCTCTTTGTGAAAAAGCAGGGTTTGACGGTGTTGATATTAAGTGCTGCCACCGCTATTTGCTTTGTGAGCTGCTTTCTGCTTATGAGAGAGAGGGACTTTACGGCGGTTCGTTTGAAAACAGGGTGCGCCTTTATAAAAATGCGATAGAAAGTGCTTTGGCTAATACATCTAATAACTTTTTAACAACGAGCAGGCTAAATATTTATGACGGATTTCCCTACCCTTATGGTTTTGGTGTAAAGAAAGACGGCTCTATTACTCCTGATATGACAGAGCCTAAAAGGCTTGTAAGCTTGCTTTATAACGACCTTGGAATAAAGCTAATTAATATAACAATGGGCAACCCCTATGTAAACCCTCATGTTAACCGCCCGTTTGACAAGGGTCCTTACACCGCTCCGGAGCATCCGCTTTGCGGTGTTTCGCGAATGATGGACCTCACAAAAAAGGTTCGCTCTGACAGAGAGGGGCTTACGGTTATTGCATCCGGCTTTTCGTATCTTCGTGAAAATTCGGTTTACCTTGCTTCCGGCGCAATTGAAAGCGGCGTATGCGAGTTTGCCGGCTTTGGCAGAGAGGCTTTTGCATACCCTAATTTCGCTAAAGACATATTAAATAAAGGATTTATGGAGAAAAGCAGGTGCTGTATTACATGCGGCAAATGCTCAGAGCTTATGCGTGAGGGCGCCGTTTCCGGCTGTCCTGTTAAAGACAGTGATGTATATATGCCGATATACAAGGATAAGGTGATGAGAAATGCTTAAAACAGCTTTAGTTACAGGCGGCAGGAAAGGGATTGGCAAAGCAGTTGCGAACGCTCTTTCTAATGACGGCTATATGGTTATAGTAACGGGCAGGGGTAAAGATATAAAGTTAAATTCCGAAAACATAAGGTACATTCCTTGTGATAATTCAAATATTGATGATATTAAAAATACTATTGACCTTATTATAAAAGAGTACGGCAGGCTTGATGTGCTTGTTAATAATGCTGGAGTAGCGCCAAAAGAGCGGTTAGACATTCTCTTTACAACAGAGGAAAGCTTTGACTATGTAATGGACATAAACCTTAAAGGCACATATTTTATGACGCAGCAGGCGGCTCTTTCTATGATAAAGCTAAAGGATACTTTATCAGATTATACGCCGCGTATAATTAACATTTCTTCTATTTCCTCTTATACGAGTTCCACTAATAGAGGCGAATACTGTATTTCTAAAGCGGGTATTTCTATGATTACGCTGCTTTTCGCCGATAGGCTATCGTCTTACTCTATACCCGTTTTTGAGGTGCGCCCCGGTATTATTCATACTGATATGACAGAGGGCGTAAAGGATAAATATGAACAAATGATAAAAGACGGGCTAACCCCGATAAAGCGAATGGGTGTGCCCTCTGATGTTTCAAACTGTGTAAGCGCCCTCGTTTCCGGTAAATTTGATTTTGCCACAGGTCAAGTTATAAACTGTGACGGCGGGTTTTCTATAAGGCGGCTGTAAAGGAGGTAAAACTTTGTACAAGGCAATAGTAATAGGCAGCGGCTGTGCAGGACTTGCTTGTGCCGCAAGGCTTTCGCGGGGCGTGGGCAGAATTGCCGTTGTTACAGAGCATATAAACAGCGGAACTTCCCGCAATACGGGCAGTGACAAGCAGACATATTATAAGTTATCACTTGGCGGCGACGAAAATGACAGTGTAATTAACTTTGCAAAGGATTTATACGAGGGCGGCGGTATTAACGGTGAGCTTGCTCTTATTGAGGCGGCAAACAGCGCGCGGGCTTTTTTGTACCTTTGTGAATTAGGCGTAAACTTCCCCGTAAATGAATACGGCGAATACATAGGTTATAAAACAGACCATGACACTCACAAACGCGCCGTATCGTGCGGACCTTTAACCTCTAAATATATGACAGAGGTACTTGAATTAGAGGTTAACAGGCAAGGCGTTGAGATATATAACTTTCTAAGAGCCGTAAAGCTCATTGTAAAAGATAACACTGTCTATAGCGCCATTTTTATTGACACACGAAATGATGAGTTAGTAAGAATAAATGCCGAACATATAATACTTGCGACGGGCGGTGAGGCATCTGTTTATGAAAACAGTGTTTTTCCTCCCTCACAATGGGGCGGTATGGGGTTGTTTTTTGATGCCGGCGCCGTTTTTCATAATATGAACTGCTGGCAATACGGTATTGCGTCAAAAGATTTTAGATGGAATTTATCAGGTTCGTACCAACAAGCTCTGCCGCGATATGTTACAAAGGATAAAAACGGCGTTATAACAGAGCTTTTGCCAAAATATATACATAATAATGAAGATATATTAAACAAAGTCTTTCTAAAGGGTTATGAGTGGCCGTTTGATGTAAAAAAACTTTCAGGCTCATCTTATATAGACATAATCGTTCACCGCGAAACAATGGTTTTAGGCAATACGGTGTATCTTGATTATAGAGTTAACCCGTCAGGACTTGAAAATGGCTTTGACATTCTCTCCCCTGCTTGCTTTTCTTACCTTAAAAATTGTAACGCGTTGCTTGATACGCCTATAAAACGGCTTCGTGCTATGAATGAGAAAGCTTATCAACTTTACCTTTCACACAATATTGATTTAGAAAAGGATTTGCTTAAAATCGGTGTAGCAGCACAGCACCAAAACGGCGGTGCTGCTGTTGATATGAATTATGAAACCTCCGTAAAAAACCTTTTTGCCATTGGAGAGGCGGCAGGGGTTTTTGGGGCATACCGCCCCGGCGGCAGTGCATTAAACTCAACACAAGTAGGTGCGCTTCGTGCCGCACATGCAATATGCAGCCGCCCGCCGGTTACTGTACTTTCTGATGAGAATGAGCTTTCGGAGCTTGAGAAAAAACTAAAAAATGCAGCGAATAATAGTGGAATAGACCATATGAAACTACTTTCGGACATTAAAATAAAAATGTCAAGCTTTGCGGGTCCAATTCGTAATGCAGCTAAAATGAATATCCTGTTAAACGAGTTAAAACCGCTTGCAGAAAACTATTTTGATGCTGTCTGCGCTAATGGCGGCACACTTACATCTTACCTTAAAACTCGTGATACCTTACTTTCTGCTTGCTGTATCCTCTCTGCCTCAAAATATTCCGCAAAAGTGCAAGGCTCTGTCGGCAGCTCTGCCGTATATGAAAATGAAAATTCCCCACAGCACATTCCGGTGTGTGAGGAAAATTCTAAAAATATTATTGAAACAAAGGGATTTGTCAGCGCGTTAAAAACACCGTCACCTATTCCTTTGCGTGAAACTTGGTTTGAAAACCTGCTTTAATCTTTTGCTTCCTGCCTTGATTTCTCAATATCTACAAGCATTTCAGCATACTTTTCTTCGTCTATTGTGCATTTTTTGCGCAGCACATAAAAAGCACCAATTAAAAGTACAACAGGGATTAAAGACATAGCTGCACGCATATAAATCGTCGTATTAGAGGGTACAAGAGCAATGGCATCCTTTATCATATCAAGCTTCATAGCTTCAGTAAAATCGGGATTTATATTCGCCTTTTTCTCTGCCTCTGAAATTATGTTCGTCGTTTGCGTAACATTGAGCGCAATATAAACGAACATAACAACTAATTGCTGAAGAGCGCTGCCAAGCTTTGTTGTAAACGGGCGAATAGAGAAAATTATACCCTCGTTTCGCTTACCCGTTTTCCACTCGTTATATTCTACAGTATTTGTAATATTGATTGTAATTACCATATAAAAAATACCCTGCCCAATTCCAACAACAAGCCCTGCTGCGCAAAGCAAATAAAAGCTTGTAGATATAAAGGATAAAAGGAATATCCCTAAGTAGCCAATAACAATCATAACTGTTGCCCCTGCTATAAGTGTTCGGCGAGTAAATTTTGAGCTTAACATCGGGAAAAGCAGCATAACAAGACCCGTTGCCGCGCCGAATATTATGGCGAACAGCGTAACAAATTCACCTTTATAGCCATACTCAAAATAT
>JAAZGX010000169.1 GCA_012511005.1 Clostridiales bacterium | reverse complement strand
TGGCGAATGAGCCAAACATAATACATTGTAAACCCGGGGGCGACTACTTGCTGGTGGGCGCTGCCGCCTTTTATAGCACAGTAGCTGCCGTCTGTACTCTTATGTACATCATCGCCTAAAAAGCAAGCTCCAAAGCCCTCGGGGCGGTCAAACTTATAATAATAGACTTCAGGCTGCGGGTGGTGGTGCGGTGGGTAGCTTGACCATTTGCCGGGGAGATTATAAACCTCGCCAAGCACCATATTAGAATACGGCGCATTTGACAAATCAAAAATAGTAGATACTATACGGTGCCCCGTACCGTTCCACCGGTCTTTGCCAAACTCTTCATAAACACAGTCCTTTGGTGAATAAAACACCGGTGTAAAAATAATATCATTTTCAGTCTGCTGTATAATAATTTCACTGTCTAAAACGGCTGTAATTTCGACTTCCACCTGTTTTGGAATATGCAAACAGTAAGGCTTTTTTTCAAAAGGGCTTTCCCGTTTCATAACTTTCTTTTCGCCCTGATAGTAAATTTCTAACTCTCCCGATAAAATCATAAAAGCCGTTTCGTTTTGTTCATCATAAAATAAAGCACTGTCATGCGCCTTAAATTTTTTAACCTTTATATTCATAAGCATATCTGAATTTATGCCGTTTATTTCTGAAATAATCTGTTCACCGTTTTCATTAAATTCCGGTACTTTAAGCACTTTGTCAACTCCTTTAATAATCTCTGTCGTCTGTTGCTGTGCCGCTTCCGTTTATAGGAATAGACTCTCCAAGATAAGTCGGCGCGGGCTTTACTATGCACCACAAAAAGTCTTTATTTCGTGCTAAAAACTCACGGCTGTTATTATATGTATTCGTGTATGAGCCGTAATTTCTAAGGTCAGAGCTAACTCCATATGCTTCAAGCCCTAATTTGCGGGCGTTATATATGGCGCGGTAAAGATGGTATTTCTGCGTGACTATAACTATTTTCTCTGCTTCAAAAACATCACGCGCACGGTACATTGACTCATATGTTGAAAAGCCTGCGTGATCCATAAAAATCTTGTCTGCCTCAACGCCGTTTTTTACGGCATATTCCTTCATAGCGTTGACCTCGTCATAGTCGTCGCTTCCGTGGTCGCCGCTTACAAGAAGTCTGTCGGATACACCGTCTTTATAAAGAGTAACACCCGTAATCATCCTATCTTCAAGCATAGGGCTTAATGAATTGCCCCAAATGCCCGCCCCTAAAACGAGAATACAATCAACATCAGTAAGCTCTGCCGCCTTTTCATTCGTTAATATGTAGTCTTTTGAATAAGAAATAATATAAGCATTTATAGAAAAGACATAAAGCGCACCTAAAAGCACGAGTGAAATAAGCGCCGCAAGAACGGCGAAAAGCCACTTTAATAAACGCTTATTCTTACTCATTTTGTGTAACGACCTCACCGTATTTTTCTTTTGCCGTCTTTATAAACTCCGTAACAGCGGGAGCCGTCGGCATATCCTCTGAACAGGCGTGACTTGCAACGAGCATAGCGGCAGAAGCGCTTGCAAACTCAAGAGAAGATGATATATCAAAGCCCTCAAAAAGCCCATAAAGGAAAGCGGAGGCATAGCCGTCGCCCCCTCCAAAGGACTTTAGAAGTTTTACGGGGAACGGTTTTACTGTGTAGCTTTTACCGTCATTCGTATAGGCGGCAGAGCCTTCCTTGCCGTGCTTTATGATAACTATTTTAGCGCCGTTATTATGAAAATAGGCGGCAGTGGATTTATCGGTGCCGTCAAGCCCTAACAGCCTTTCAGTCAAGTCAAATTCCCCGCGTGAGCCAAGTATAATGTCAGCATTTTTGGCGACTGCAGAGTAATAGACTGATGTTTCATCTTCACTTTTCCAGTTATATGGACGGTAGTCAATATCAAATATAACGGG
>JAAZGX010000168.1 GCA_012511005.1 Clostridiales bacterium | reverse complement strand
CGCAAATCCAAATGGTGACCCGCTTGGCGGCAACAGACCACGCACAACGAGCGACGGTTTAGGAGAAGTTTCTGATGTATGCTTAAAAAGAAAAATCAGAAATCGTTTACAGGAATTAGGAGAAGACATTTTCGTACAGATGGACGATAATAATGTTGACGGTAAAAGGTCACTTTCTGAACGCTTTAATGATTTTCTTGCAACGCTCCCTAAAGACGAGCAAAAAACAAAAGAAATAGTATCAAAGAAAGTATGTGATAAATGGTTTGATGTTCGCGCTTTCGGTCAAGTTTTTGCGTTTAAGAAGGGTAAAGATACCGCTGAAGTCTCAATAGGAGTCAGAGGTCCTGTTACTATTCAGTCCGCTTTCAGTGTAGAGCCTGTTATCGTTGAATCAATACAAATTACGAAATCTGTAAACAGTGAAACTACTGAAGACGGCAAAAAGTCGTCTGACACTATGGGCATGAAACACAGGGTAAATAAAGCTGTTTATGTTACATATGGCAGCATAAGCCCACAGCTTGCCGAAAAAACCGGCTTTTCACAAGAGGATGCCGACAAAGTAAAAAATGCTCTTACTTCACTTTTTGAGGGAGATGAATCCTCTGCGCGTCCAAGCGGTTCTATGCAAGTTGAAAAATTGGTTTGGTTTGCGCATAACAACAAATCAGGTCAATACTCGTCCGCGAAAGTCCACAATAGTGTAACGGTAGACGCCGGCGGGAGCATAGTGGTTAATCCTCTTGAGGGGCTTACTCCTGAAATTATAGAAGAATGAGTTACGACGAAAATGATTATTTGATGATATCCGGTATACAGCACTATGTCTTTTGCCCGCGACAATGGGCTTTAATTCACATTGAAGAACAGTGGAGCGAGAACTATTTAACAACCGCCGGCAAAATACTGCATACAAAAGCCCATGACGGTGACCTTATTGAAAAACGCGGCGACTTAATTATTTTTCGCTCCTTAAAGGTGCGCTCTGCCAAGCTTGGCATTTCCGGTGAGTGCGATATCGTTGAATTTCACAAATCTAAAAATGGTATTTCTATTCAAGGCTATGACGGAACATGGACGCCTTTCCCTGTTGAATACAAACGGGGCAAAGTAAAAGCTGATGATTGTGACAGATTACAGCTTTCTGCTCAGGCAGTTTGCCTTGAAGAAATGCTTTGTACAAAAATACCAAGCGGTGCAATCTTTTATGGCGAGCCTCGCAGAAGAGAGGTTGTTGAATTCTCTGCTGAGCTTAGAAACACCTTAACAGATACTGTAAAATCAATGCACGATTTATATGAGCGTAAAACAACTCCAAAAGCAAGTAAGGGTAAGCACTGTCAAAGCTGCAGTATTAAAGATTTATGCGTGCCAAGCCTTGGAGAAAAGGATAAAACCTCTGTAATAAAATATATGGAGGCGCATATTCTATGAGAAAATTATTAAATGTCTTATTCGTGACAGACCCTGATGCTAAAGTAAGCCTTGAAACAAATAATGTCTATGTTAAAAAGGACGGCGAAATCTTGTTGCGCGTACCTTTGTTAAACTTGGAGCAACTCGTTCTTTTCAATTATTTCGGTGCAACGCCGCAGCTTTTAGGAGAATGTGCAAAACAAAATATTTCTGTTAGTTTTCTTAGCGAATACGGAAGATATTACGGGACATTTCACGGTCCATCAAGCGGAAATGTGCTTTTAAGGCGGGAGCAATACCGTATTGCCGATGATGTCCGCGCGTTAGAATACTCAAAAAACTTTATTTTCGGTAAGCTTCACAATCAAAAATGGGTAATAGAGCGCGCCATTAGAGACTACCCTTTAAGGTTAGATGCAAAGCTGTTAAAAAAGCAAAGTCTGTTTATCACTGAGCAGTTAAAGCAAATTCTTGATATTGACAATAAAGATTTATTAAGGGCGGCGGAAGGTAACGCAGCACACTGTTATTTTTCCGCATTTGATGAATTGATTTTGCAGAATAAAGAATATTTTACATTCAAAACACGAAATAGACGCCCGCCTACTGATGCCGTTAACGCTTTGCTGTCTTTTGCCTATACTTTGCTCGCCGGCGAATGCCGCCACGCACTTGAAATGGTCGGTTTAGATAGTTATGTCGGCTTTTTGCATGCAGACAGACCGGGCAGAGCGTCTTTAGCGCTCGACTTAATGGAAGAACTGCGTCCTCATTTTGCAGACAGATTTGTAATATCTTTAATTAACCGAAATGAGGTAGCAGAATCTGACTTTGAAGTGCAAAGCTCCGGCGCCATGCATCTGACATCAACAGCACGAAAAAGCTTTCTATCGTCATGGCAAAGTCGAAAAAAGGAGGAGATAACTCACCCGTTCTTAAAAGAAAAACTTGAATGGGGCTTAGTCCCATACTGTCAAGCGTTATTATTGGCAAGAACTATACGCGGCGATTTAGAAGCTTATCCGCCATTTTTATGGAAGTGAGGAACATATGCTTGTATTAATAACATACGATGTGAAAACCGAATCGCCTGACGGTAGAAGGCGTTTGAATCGTGTGGCAAAAAAATGCCTGTCCTATGGGCAACGGGTGCAAAACTCCGTTTTTGAATGTAACATTGATTGGAGCCAATATCTTAACCTCCAAAATGAATTAAAATCAATTATCAACGCAAATGAGGACAGTCTTCGTTTTTATAATCTTGGTAATAATTATAGTAAAAAAGTCATTCATATAGGCACGAAACCAAGTGTTGACTTTGAGGGAAGCTTAATAGTATAATAATGTAAAGACAGATGATAAAATAAAGAATGTGCGAACTATAAGCGAACATAATTTTCGAACAGCGTTCGCACCAAAAAACGGTGTTTTTTAACACGAAACTGACATTATCAGCACCCTGATAATTTGTCAAACACAAAATATGCTATTGTTATTATTTTTTTCAGCATATTTTGCGGTCACCCCCCGCACGGGGGTGTGGATTGAAATTAAAACTACTGATGAATATTTGTTTGTCATACGGTTACCCCACTTCCCTACTGTGGTTAACGGCTACAGGCTTTATTTCAGGGGTTTATTGATATTTTCCCATCTAAAACTCTTATACCCATACACTTGTGGACTTATATGTGCGGGCTGCTCCTAACGCTTTAATTAAAGGCGTCGGGCGTTTTGTTATTGAAAGTACAATGTATGTAATAAACCCAAGAAAGGCAAAGATATTGTTAGAAACAAAGAGGGATAATAGTAGAGTCTGGGCTTCCCGCCGTTTGGAGCTGAAACTATCTACGGGCTATGGACTATAAGGCAAAAACACACAAAACGCACAAAGCTTGGTGCGTTTTGTATGTTTATTACTCTGTTTTTAGTTTCTGCTGAAAAGCTTGCGTATTTCCGAAAAAGCGTCAGCAACCTGGATAGTGCCGTTTACTGTAAGTATCTCTGCTGTAATTGTTTTTTCTCTGTTGAGAAACTTTTGAACGGTTCTTTCTATGGACGCGGGTTTTGATTGCAAAATTTCTCTTGCTGTAAGCTTATAGTCAAACGGCCTTTTTTCAAGCCTGTCATAAAGCTGTGTTACAGAGGAAAATTCATTATCATCTAAAGAGACAGATGCGGCAAGGATAATTATGCTTTCATTAGCGGGGAGAATAACAGGCGTGTCAGACGACAGGGGAACTTCAAACATAAATGTATAAAGCTGTTTTGCTGTAATATCTTTGCCCTTTGCGTGTATGTGAGTTGCATTCCAAACGAATTTATCCTCTTTAATATAACCGGTCTTATTAAGCCCTATCATATCCCAATTGCCTATATGTTCAAAACAGTCCGCCGCCTTTACATTGTAAACGGCGTCGCCAACCCTTATGTTTATTTCCTTGTCTCCGTTTTCAGAAAAGCCTAATAAATAAAGTTTTTTACTGCCTTTTGGCGGTATTATCTCTTGGCAGCTACACGCTACGGCGTTATTAACATCTTTCTTTATATTAAACTCTACGCCGCCGCAAAGGATTTTGTCGGGAATTAGCTCTGCCGGAATAGACGCCTTGCCAATAAGCTCGCCATTATATCTTTTATCGTTTGGAGTAATCGCCGTTATGTTGTACGGCAGCTCTATTGATATGGCGCCTCTCGTTTTCGCTTTTTTGTTTTCTTTTAATGTTAATGCAAATGTTTTAACGGCAAACGGCTCCATATCAAACACTAAACTGCCGTCAGAAACGGTTGCTTTGCCAATTTCATTTTCACACCCGTCAAGCTCTTTTGCAAAGTCAATACCGTTTCCAAGCGTAAGGCGAACGCCTTTTTTCGACTTGCCCTCACCCTCGTTTACTCTTACTACAATGCTATCGCCATAGTGCGCCTTTTTAATTGCACGGATTATAACGGAGTTATCGCTTATATTGCCGAATGAATATTCTCTGCCTAATGCGCCCTTATGTTTTGTTGTAACAAATGCTGTAAGCGGTGAGTTAAAGCACTCTGCCGCCGATTGCACATCATTTGAAACATCGCCCTTATGCGGGAATACGCCGAAAGAAAAGCGGTTTAGCCCTAAATCCATAAGGTGTTGTGAGCATTCCCAGCGATATGGATAGAAAGGAGTATGAACAACGGTAAGCCTTAATGTATTATTATTCGGTTTATCCCAGCCTACTCTTGAATTGGAAAATACCGATACGCCAAACTCGTTTGAATTGTCTGTAATATCAGCCCAAAGTTGTGCCGGCACTTCATAAAGCTTTTCTGTGTTGTTGCCTCTTTTTATCGTACCAAGTCCAATGTCATATGTAGCCTTTTCATTGTCTGCTAAAAGCGGAAATTCGACCTTTAATAGGCTTGCTGTGCTTCGCCAGTCAACCTCGTTATAGACTGATAATACGGGCGAATATGCATCAAGTGAAACTATTTGCGAAAACTTTGACAGACCCGCGCTCCTTGTTACTTTGAAAGACGCCCTTGCGGGACCGAATTCTATAAGCGAAAGCTTTGCGTTTGCGGCGTATTCTCTTGGTTCTCTCATTATTTCCTTATATGTAAGCTCCCATGCAGGCCAGCTTTTACTGCCTTTATAGTCAAATATCGCAAGCCTTATAGGCTTTT
>JAAZGX010000167.1 GCA_012511005.1 Clostridiales bacterium | reverse complement strand
GCAATTCCTAATTTAAGCATTGGAGAAAGCAATTTGCCGTAATTTTGTGAAACATCGCCTTTTGTGGAGCTATGGGGGTGTATTTTACTGTCAACAGCAACACCATTCTTACATATTATTTTAATGCTTTTAGGCTCTGTGCTTATGCGGTTCGGAAGCTTCAGCTTTTCTTCTACGCTGTGTATAAATGTATTGGTAGTAAGCGGCGCGCCCAAGAAAAGGATTTCTGCGTTTTCATCATACAAAGCAGAAAAACAACCGCCCGAAGGGCAAGGGGTAACGGCGCCCTCGTCGCGCTTTATGTATTCTTCTGCTCTTTTGCCCATAGCGGCAACAGAGTGAGTAGGGTGCATTGAGCGGTAACAATTGTCCCTTTTCATAAAAAGATTTGTCAAAAGTCCCACACAGGACGGCTCTGTTTTCGGGTCATATATGCCGTCTTTCAAGCTTTTAGAGGACCATGAATGTGTGGGAAAAAGTAAAAGCCCATCCTTCATATATAAAATAAAGGCGTCTAAAACTGTATCTGCTCCGCCTTCTACCTCTCCTATGGCTTTCATAGATGAGTGAATAAGCAGTGTTCCGGTGCTATTTATTCCCGCCTTTTTTATATCGGCAATCAGTGAGTTTTTAGTGTGCATATAAAGCCCTCTTTTTATGTAAATATACTAAGATTTATACAAAGTATACCATAAATGAGAAAAAAGTAAATGCAAAACCTGTAACACAAAATAAGGCGGCTTAGACTAAATGAGTTTAAGCCGCATTATGAGCGAAAGCCTATTTCCAATAATTGTTTGCGGCGGCGACAGTCTGGAAGTTGTTAGAAACTACGCCCGACACGAAAATTAAGCTGTTAGCGTTTCTTGAATATACAGGGCGCAGCCTTCTTCTGATTTCCGCTGACGGCTGTGTGTATTCCACGCCTTTTTGAGAAAGCTTTATAGCAAGCTCAAAGCCCTCCTGTGGCGTGTTAGTTTTTAGTGATGGCAACCAGTTTTCCACAAAGTATTCCTCCTTGTACAGTGCTTGTATAGTATATGTTTTGTAAGTATTGATGTTTACTTTGCTTTACCTTTTTGGTATACTTAAAAATATAAATATGAAGACATATTATATAAAGGAGATGGAAAAAGTGAAAAAGCTCATAAAAAACAATGTGTACTGGGTAGGTAAAACTGATTGGGAGTTAAGAAAATTCCACGGGAATGAATATTCAACACACAAAGGCTCGACTTACAACTCTTATTTAATAAAAGAGGAAAAAACAGTTCTTATTGACACGGTCTGGGCGCCTTTTAAAGAGGAGTTTGTAGATAACCTTGCTAACGAAATTGACCTAAAAAGTATTGACTATATAATAGCAAACCACGGAGAGGTGGACCACAGCGGCGCGCTTACTGAACTTATGAAGCATATACCGGACACGCCGATTTACTGCACGGCAAACGCGGTAAAGTCATTAAAGGGGCAGTACCACAAGGATTGGAACTTCAATATAGTAAAAACGGGCGATAAAATTGATATAGGAAACAAAAAAGAGCTTATATTCGTTGAAATGTCAATGCTTCACTGGCCTGACAGTATGGCGACTTTTCTTACGGGGGATAACATCCTTTTCAGTAATGACGCATTCGGGCAGCATTTAGCGACTGAAAGCCTTTTCAATGACAAGGTAGACGAGTGCGAGCTTTTTGCTGAATCAATTAAGTATTATGCGAATATTTTAACGCCGTTCAGCGCCGTTTTAAGGAGAAAGCTTGACGAGATTACGGCATTCAATTTACAAATTGATATTATAGCGACGAGCCACGGAGTAATTTGGCGCGATAACCCAATGCAAATTGTTGAGCAATACGCAAAATGGGCTAATGACTACAAGGAAAATCAAATAACCGTTATATATGACACGATGTGGAACGGAACAAAAACTCTTGCGGAAAATATCGCAAAGGGAATAAAGGACGCCGATACCGATACGATTGTAAAAGTGTTTAACCTTGCTAAAACAGACGAAAACGACCTTGTAACAGAGGTATTTAAGTCAAAGCTAATAGTTTTAGGCTCACCCACGATGTCAAACACCGTTTTACACTCAGTTGCAGGCTTTATACACATATTAAAACAAATGAGATTTAAGGATAAAAAGGCGGCTTCATTCGGTTGCTACGGCTGGAGCGGCGAGTCGGTAAAGGTCTTAAACGGTCTTTTAAGTGACGCGGGCTTTGAGGTTATAACGGACGGACTTAAAAATCTATGGAATCCTGACGAGGACGCGAAAAAAGCGGCACAGGAGTTTGGGAAATCATTAGTTAAACAATAAACTATAATAACGCTATTGAAACAAACGGCTTTAATTATTAAAACAAATCAAATAAAAGAGGTGTCGACTTGAAACAGACGCGCATAAAAACAGACAATGCCTCAAAGCTGTTTCCCGCTTTAATTCGCGGTAACAGGGGATATGTGTTTAGAGTTGGCGCTGTGCTAAAGAATGATATAGACGGAAATATTCTTCGTGAAGCAGTCAGCTCTTTAGCACTGCGATTTCCCGTTATGTACAGCAACCTCTACAAGGGTTTTTTCGATTATTATCACATACCTGCCACTGATTTTGATGTAGTTTCAGAGCTTTCCAATCCTCCTCAATATCTGCCTGCTGTTTTTGATACGCAAAAGCCGTCGTTTCGGATTTTTTATTCCGGCAAAAAGATGTATATGGATGTATTTCATGCAAATGCTGACGGAATGGCGGCAATTACATATATAAAGTCACTAATAACCCGTTATTTTGAGCTAAAGGGCTATAATCCGTCAAGGATTGACGGGATATTATACATTCCTGACGAACCCTCAAAGGAAGAATTGCGTGATTCATATAGGGATATGTATAAAAGGGGCAAACGCTTAGGGAGAAAAGAAAGCACGGCATTCGCCCTTCGCACAGACAGGGTTGACGGGCTTTTAAGAGAGCTTTGTATAACGGTTAGCATAGCCGATGTAAAAAGTTTTACTAAACAGAAAGGGCTTACGATAACGGAATATGTAATAGCGCTTATATATATGGCGGCGCTTTCGTATTATGATGTAAAAAAGGAAACACTACCGATAAAACTTTCAATACCGATTGATTTGCGGCAGATTTTCCCGTCAAAAACGCTTAGAAATTACGCGCTTTACACTAATATTGAGCTTTATCCGTCAAAAGGCTATACATTTCAAGAGGCGGCGCATGAAATAAAACGGCAGCTAAAAAGAGGTACAGACAAAGACAGGTTACAGGCGATGGCAAGCTCTAATGTAAGGCTTGAGAAAAACATAATACTGCGCATTATTCCCCGCGCCGTTAAGGATAAAATAATGAAGAAAGGCTATAAGATTTACGGAGCGTCAAAAATAAGCGCCTCTTTTTCAAATCTTGGAATGCACGCTCTCCCGCCTGAAATAGAGGGGGAGGCAGAGCGTTTTGAAATGTATCTTGGCTCAGGCGGCGGCGGTGTCAACTTCTCAAGCGCGGGTTTTCGTGACACGCTTTCTATCTGCATTTCAATGTCGGGTGAGGATAACAAAATAAAGGATACCATAACCGATATGCTTTTAAGTCACGGTATAAACAGCAGCTGTGAAGAAATGAGAATAATTATGGAGTAATTGATAGAAATAATAATTAAAAGGGATTGTTTTATCGGAGTTATATTTATGAGAAAACATTTAATAACAGCGGGCAAGATAACGGCATTTTTTACGGCGTGGATAATAACTATTGTAATCAGCTCTTTAGAAGCGTTAGAAGAGCCGCAATTATTAAAAGGGAAAGCGGCTTTTCTTCGCCTATGGTGGGAGCTTACACCGCTTTTCGGAATATTAATAGTAACGCTTATATTCGTTTATTTTGAAAAGGACAAGCTAAAACTTAATAAGAAAACGCACCCGTTAAAAGATACTTTAACGGGTACGGTTTTAGGTGTTATATGGGTTATGGCGCCTTTTTCTATACTAATATTATTAGGAAATATGAATATAGAAAGCATAAACGAAGTGCCCTATTTACCTATATGGTTTTTAGCGGTGCTTTTTAATGCCATAATGCAGGAATACCTTGTAAGGGGATATGCATTTCGGCTTTTAAGCCATAACTATAACAAGGTTATAGCAGCAGCGGTTACTACCGTTTTATTCGTTTTGCTTCACCCCGG
>JAAZGX010000166.1 GCA_012511005.1 Clostridiales bacterium | reverse complement strand
TTTGAAAAGTCATAGCCCGTAACCTTGCCCGTCTCATCAACACCCGCAAGAAGCGGCAAGTCGCTTGTCCAGTCCGTATAAGCGCCGGAGGGCATCTCTCCCGAAACAACTTTATAACCAAGCTGTATAGTCCCGTATTCTTGCACCTCAAGACGAGTAGTGACAACCTCCCCGTCTTGAGTAATATCGACTTTCAGCGCTGCCGCCTCTGCGACAAAGCCGGGAGATATGCACATTGTTAAAACTAATAACGCCAAAAAACTGCTTGTTATTTGCTTAAATCTACTTTTCATGTATATTCCTCCGCAAATTGTATATATAGTATTTTTTTAGTATAAACACTATAATTATAGTATACAAGGGGTGAATATACAATAAAGAAACAGTATACATAGTGTGAACATTTTACTTTTAAATGATACATTATATAGTAAAACGCCCGCACATTTTTCCCTGTGTGGGCGTTTTTCTTATTTTCGCTTTATTTATCTTCCGCTTTTTCAGAGTCGCGCTCACGGATTTCAACGCGTCTGACTTTTCCGTTAAATGTTTTTGGGAGTTCTGCCACATATTCAATAATTCTTGGATACTTATACGGCGCCGTCGTGTTTTTTACATGGTTTTGGATATCTTTAGTCAGCTCATCGGACGGCTCATATCCTTTTCTTAGTACGATAGTAGCTTTTACGGCAAAGCCTCTAATGGGGTCAGGAACACCAGTTACAGCCGCTTCAAGCACTGCCTTATGCTCTATCAAAACACTTTCTATTTCAAAAGGACCTATGCGGTACCCCGATGACTTTATTACATCATCGTTTCTGCCGACATAAATAAAATATCCTTGCTCGTTCATATAGGCAGTGTCACCCGTGTGGTAAAAGCCGTCATGCCATGCCGCTAAGGTATCGTCCTCGCTGCGATTATATGATGTCAAAAGTCCTCTTGGGCGGTCGTTTATGCTGTTTGCCGCAATACAAACCTCGCCTATTGCTCCTTTTGTTGCAATCTCACCGTTTTTATCAAGAATTTGAACATTATAACCCGGCGTGGGTTTACCCATTGAGCCTGGGATAGGCGTCATCCACGGATAAAGTGTTGAGATGCAAAGTGTAGTTTCCGTCTGCCCAAAGCCCTCGTAAATTCCAAGCCCCGTAGCTTTTTCCCACTCATTATAGATTTCGGGACTTAATGCTTCTCCCGCGGTACAGCATTGTGTTAAAGACGAAAGGTCAAATCCTTTAACATCGTGAAGCAGCATAAAACGGTACATAGTAGGCGGCACGCAAAAAGTCGTAACTTTATACTGCTCAAGTTTTTGTAGTATATCAAGCGCGTCAAATCTATCAAAATCATATACTAAAACGGCGCTTTCTCCGAGCCATTGACCGTAAATTTTGCCCCATAAGGCTTTCAGCCAGCCCGTATCAGAAACGGTAAAATGCAAGCCGCCGTCAACAACATAATGCCAAAAGACTCCCGTCATAATGTGACCTAAAGGATATGTATGGTCGTGTGTTATAATTTTTGGGTAGCCCGTCGTGCCTGACGAAAACGCCATTAACATTGTGTCTGTGGCTTTTATGTCATCTTCACCGGTTGGGCGGCTCCAATTTTCACTCGCTTCGTCTATTCCTTTCTCAATGTCAATCCAGCCGTCACCAGCGTTTTTGTGCTTTGTGACAAACTTTTTCTCCATAAACTGATATTTGTCATAAGCCTCGTCAAAATACTCTGTAACGGGACCGTCACC
>JAAZGX010000165.1 GCA_012511005.1 Clostridiales bacterium | reverse complement strand
GTTATGCAAGCACTTTTTTTGTTTAATAAAATTCTATGATGCAAATTTTATTTCGTTTTCACTGCTAATTCCCGTTCTGTAATACCAGCGGTACGCGTCTTTCGTTACGCCTCTTTCTTCAAATTCTTCTTTTGTCATATTGGCGGTAAACCCTGTTATTCCTGCGGTTTTACTGAAAACATAGTTACCCATATAGACGAGGGTTGACGGAAGTATAACTTCGCCTTTTACCTCTGTGCAATATGAAAAAGCATCTTTGTGAATTTCTTTTAGTCCCTCGTTTAACTCAATCTCCGTAAGCCCCCGACATGTCCAAAATGCCATTTCGCCTATGACTTCAAGCGTCGACGGAAAGCTTATTTTTGTAAGTGTATCAACCTTATAAAAGGCATAATACCAAATTTTCTTTACTCCCTCTGGCACTTCATACTCTGAATATGTTACCCAGCCGTCATTATCAGCTCTTTCGTCCTTTTTATCCATATAGCCTCGTGCTTCAGGGTATGCTATAAGCTCTGTCATATCCTTTGTATAAAGTACACCGTCAACAGATGTAAACCATTTGTTTTCGGGGTCCGCCTTGATTTCTTTAAGATTGGGGCAGTTGTTAAATACCCATTCTCCTATGTACTGTACGCTTGGACCTATTAATATACTCGTTAAATATGTGTTGTTCGAAAGTGAAAAATCCCCTAAAGCAATAATTGGTTGCTTTTCGCCCTTTTCATTCGTTTCATAAACATCACTTTCTTTTTCTTTAATAGCAAAATATTCAAGTACCTCTATCCAAACAGGCTTTTTAATCTCCTTTTTAGCGTAATTCAGCTCAACTGTCGTTTCGCTTGAAAGTCCGCTAAACTGGCTAAGATACCAGCCTGTCGGCATATCGTCAGAGTTTGATTCTACATATTTATATTTCTCTGCTTTAGCGTTAGTTACCGTTTTGAAGGAAATCATAAGTGACGCCACAATCGTAATAACGAGCATAATGGACACGGCAGTTTTTACACTGTTTTTAAGAACCATTTTTCTCGGTCTAATGTATTGCTTGTGCGCGTTCCCGTCTGCCTTGAATATTTCCGCATCAATTGCGGCGCCCTCTATGTCCTCTTTTCTATATAGCTTTTTCCGCCAACCGTTTACGGACTCAACATTATATACGGGTAAAGGAGCATAATCTTTCTCATCACTGAAGAGCTTAAACCTTTTTTGTTTTTGAGCCTTTTTAAGCTCTATTGCCGCCTCCTTTTCAGCTTTTCGGCGCGCCGCTTCCTCTTTTTCCTTTTCGTCTGTTTTAATCTCAAATGCGGAAGGCCGCCCAATAGTGCCATCGTGTTTTAAGTCGCCTTCCATTTCTGCTTCGTTCCATGCAGCTTCCGCACGCTCTTTTTGCTCAGCCATTATATGAGCATGCTTTTTGTTCGAGTAGTTAAAGAACGCATAAGGAATGATACAAATAATATCACCGGCAATACAAAGTAACGCACCAAATATCCATACCTTGAGCCGCACGCCATGGTTAAACAGAACATCATAATCAGAGGACAGTCCGTATGTTCTGTAAAGAAGAGGTATAAGAAGTCCTATAATATAAGTTGCCGGTGCCTGAACCCAACCGAAAACACCTGAATAACTTTCAAGTCGCTCACCGCTTAGCCACATTTGATAGTCGTTTATTTTTATATTCATATTTTCTATGGCTTTTGCATTTGCCCGCGTAAAAAGCCCGGAAATGAAATTAAGAACTAAAAGTGCAATTGCCAGCGTTACGACACTGTGGTTATTTAAAAACAGGACGGCTAAAAGCTCTAAAACATCACAAACTACGGCAATTGAGCGTGAAACCATATAAAGCTTTTTAAAGTCAAATCGTTTAATTATAAATGGTGCCAAGAATTCGGCAGGTATATTGTATAGTGTACTTACAGTTCTTAGGAAAACAAACAAGCCGCCGTCACTCATTCTAAGCATATAAAACCATAT
>JAAZGX010000164.1 GCA_012511005.1 Clostridiales bacterium | reverse complement strand
TGCACGAAAACCCGAAAAACAGATTTGGCATAGGAAATTCTCTTTCTAAAGGAAATACAGCGGACTTAACTGTTTTCGATTTGAGTAAAAACTATAAAATAGAAGCAAACAGTCTTATCTCAAAAGGAAAAAGCACTCCCTTTTTGGGTGAAAATGTGTTTGCAAAATGTGTAATGACTATGTTAAACGGGAGGATAATATGGAGCTAAAACCCAGAAAATTAGTGCTTGAGGACGGAAGCGTTTA
The DNA here is from genome assembly GCA_012511005.1 of Clostridiales bacterium. Lineage (GTDB taxonomy): Bacteria > Bacillota > Clostridia > Oscillospirales > Acutalibacteraceae > DTU089. The sequence continues at coordinate 12,492 of JAAZGX010000164.1, read as the reverse complement.
CTGCGGACAGGCTTTTGGCAGCTATTGCGAGCGTGTTTGTGAAGTCGTTTTCAACACTTCAATGGTTGGCTATCAGGAGATTATATCTGACCCTGCGTATGCCGATAAAATTATTGTTATGACATATCCGCTAATAGGTAACAGTGGCATTGTTGATGAGGACCTTGAAAGTAAATCCCTTTCATTGGGAGGGCTAATAGTCAGGGATTATAACGATTTTCCGAGCAACTTCAGAACAACAAAAACACTTTCTGAAATTTTAGATGAGGATTTCGTTCCCGCCATAACGGGAATTGATACGAGGAAGCTTGCAAAGCATGTTCGTGATAATGGTTTTATAAGAGGAATTATTACAGATGCCGAAACAGAAACAGAGCATGCAGTTTTGAAAATAAAGAATGCTCCCGTGCCGCATAATTCTGTTTATAATGTAAGCTGCAAGAAAAAATGGTACGCAAGAACCTCAAATCATATCCTTAATATCGTTGTCGTTGATTGCGGCATAAAGCTTAGTATGATAAAAAGTCTTAACCAGCAAGGCTGTAATGTAACAGTTGTTCCTTTTAATACCGACGCAGACACTATTAGCGAGTTTGTTCCCGATGGCGTTTTGATTTCTAACGGTCCAGGGGAGGTTAACGATATTCTTGAGGTTGTAAAGCTTGCGTCATCCCTAAAAGGCAAGTATCCTCTTTTCGGAATAGGTCTTGGCTGCCTTGTGCTTGCGAAAGCCTATAAAGCTGACATAGTAAAGCTTCCGTTCGGACATTACGGTGGTAATCACCCCGTTATAAATCTTTTAACGGGTAAAATAGAAACGGCTAATCAAAGCCATGAAAGCACAATAGATGAAAACTCTCTTCTTTGTACAGGGCTAAAGGTAGCTTATAAAAATGTAATTGATAATACAGTTGAGGGCATTATTTCAGAGGAGGAAGGAATATTCGGAATGCTTCATTACTATAATACATCTTCTTTCTCAAATGAAATAGCTTTTATGCTCAATAAATTTTTAGACAGTGCTAAGGGGGCTAATACAGATGCCTAAAAGAACAGATTTGAAAAAGATACTTGTAATAGGCTCCGGTCCTATCGTAATAGGTCAAGCGGCAGAGTTTGACTATGCAGGCACACAAGCTTGTATAGCCCTTAAAGAGGAGGGCTATAAGGTTATACTTATAAACTCCAACCCCGCTACAATTATGACTGACTCAATAATGGCGGATAAAATATATATGGAGCCTTTAACGCTTGAATATGTAGCAAAAATTTTAAGGTTTGAGCGTCCTGATGCTATTATCCCCGGTATTGGCGGTCAAACAGGACTTAACCTTGCTATGCAGCTTTACAGAAAAGGTGTTTTAAGGGAGTGCGGTGTTGAGCTTTTAGGTACGCCGGCTGAAAGTATTGACCAAGCAGAGGATAGAGAAAAATTCAAAGAATTATGTGAAAACCTTGGCGAACCTGTTATAGCATCTAAAATTACTTATTCTATAGACGGAGCTATTAAAGCTGCTGAAGAAATCGGCTATCCGGTTGTGCTGCGCCCTGCTTTTACGCTTGGAGGAACAGGCGGCGGCTTTGCTAATAACGAACATGAGCTTTGTGACATTATGAAAAACGCGCTAAAACTCTCCCCCGTAAAGCAAGTGCTTGTAGAAAAAAGCATTAAAGGCTATAAGGAAATTGAGATTGAGGTTATAAGGGATAAAGAGGATACGGCTATTACCGTTTGCAGTTTGGAGAATGTTGACCCTGTCGGTGTTCATACGGGAGACAGTGTCGTAGTAGCGCCCGCTCAGACGCTGACGAGTAAAGAATATAATATGTTAAAAGAAAGCGCCCTTAAAATCATAAGAGAGCTTAAAATAGAAGGCGGCTGTAATATACAATATGCGTTAGACCCGCAGTCTTTCAAATACTATCTTATTGAGGTCAATCCAAGGGTGTCGCGCTCGTCTGCGCTTGCTTCTAAAGCCAGCGGATACCCAATTGCCCGTGTTACCGCAAAAATAGCGATAGGAATGACTTTAAGAGAAATAATGCTTTCAGGCACTCCTGCTTGCTGTGAGCCTGCTATTGACTATGTCGTGGCGAAAATGTCACGGTTCCCGTTTGATAAGTTCGTTTCGGCATCAAACAAGCTTTCAACACAAATGAAGGCGACGGGAGAGGTTATGAGTATCGGCAGAACTCTTGAAGAAGCTTTCCTAAAAGCCGTTCGCTCACTTGAAATAGGCGTTTGCCACCTTTATATGCAAAAGTTTGCAGCAAACAGCAATAAAGAGCTTTTAGCATATATAGAGGACGGCAGAGATGACAGGATGTTTGCAATAACACAGCTTATTAGAAACGGTGTGGATTTAGGAATTATCTGCAACTCCACGCAAATGGATATGCTTTTCCTTGAAAAATTCAAGAAGATTGTTGACTGTGAAAAAGAGCTTGCTGCTTGCCGCTTTGATAAGAAAATGCTGTTGAAATCCAAGAAAACGGGCTTTTCGGATATGTATATAGCAAAGCTTTGGAATAGTACGGAGGACGATGTTTATAACTTTAGATTAAGTCACAATATATACCCCGTTTATAAAATGATTGACGCTTGCGCCGCAGAGTTTGGCAGCTATGTGTCGTACTTTTACTCAACTTATGAAAAGGAAAATGAGTCTATAAGAAGCGATAAAAAGAAGGTAATCGTCCTTGGCTCCGGACCTATCAGAATTGGGCAGGGAATAGAGTTTGACTATTCAACCGTACATGCCGTTATGACTATTAGAAAGTGCGGCTACGAAGCTATCATTATAAATAATAACCCCGAAACCGTTTCAACGGACCACACAACGAGCGATAAGCTATACTTTGAGCCGTTGACTGTTGAGGATGTAATGAACATAGTGAACCTTGAAAAACCTGAGGGTGTTATAGCCTCCTTAGGCGGACAGACTGCCATTAACCTTGCCGAGCCGCTTATGAAACGCGGTGTGAAAATAATCGGAACTGATGTTGCCGCTATCGAAAAGGCAGAGAACCGTGATTTGTTTGAAAAAGTTATGGCACAGCTTAGTATCCCACAACCGAAAGGAACGGCCGTAACGAATATTGAGGACGGCATAAAAGCGGCTAATGAAATTGGATACCCCGTGCTTGTAAGACCGAGCTATGTTTTAGGCGGCAGGGCGATGCAAATGGTATCTAATGAGGAGTCATTAAAAATATACCTGAAAACTGCTGTGGAAATAGACGAGGACAAGCCTGTACTTGTTGATAAATATATTTGCGGTAAAGAGTGTGAAGTCGATGCCGTTTGTGACGGTACTGATGTTTTTGTACCGGGAATTATGGAGCATGTTGAAAGAACGGGTATTCACTCCGGCGATAGCATAAGCGTTTACCCGACATTCAGTCTTTCTGACAATGTGAAAACCAAAATACTTGATTATACAAAACGGCTTGGGCTTGGAATTGGCATTATAGGGCTTTATAATATACAATATGTTGTAGACAAAAATGAGAATGTCTTTGTAATTGAGGCTAATCCGCGCTCGTCAAGAACCGTTCCGTTCGTGTCAAAGGCTACGGGCTACTCGTTAGGTGATATTGCGACGCTCGTTATATTAGGCGTCAGCTTAAAAGAGCAGGGGTTTACGGAAATCTATCCGAAAGAAAGAGAGCGTTGGTATGTAAAAGCACCCGCTTTCTCCTTTTCAAAGCTTCGCGGGCTTGATGCTTACCTCTCACCGGAAATGAAGTCAACGGGTGAAGCTATAGGGTACGATAACACGCTTACCCGTGCTTTATATAAAGCCTTGCGCTCGTCCGGCATGAGCGTTGTAAACTATGGTACAATATTAGTTACAATTGCAGATAGGGACAAAGAGGAGGCGTTGCCGCTTATACGCAGATTTTATAACCTTGGCTTTAATATTGAAGCTACGGCAGGCACGGCGAACTTTTTGAAAAAGCACGGTATAAGAACGAGAGAAAAGGCTAAAATCAGTGAGGGCAGCGAAGAAATACTTGACTCTATGCGGCAAGGGTATGTCACATATGTTATAAACACGCGGGACCTTGGCAACATTAACACCGAAACGGACGGTCATTATATAAGGCAGTGCGCTGTTGAGAATAATATAACGATGTTCACGGCTCTTGATACCGTAAGGGTGCTGCTTGATGTGCTTGAGGAGCAGACCTTGATGATTTCAACAATAGACGCCGATAAGGAGTAATAATGACTAAAGGACTTTATAACATTTCGCACAATAAAAAAATAGCGAAAGATATTTATGAAATGAAGTTAACGGGCGATACTTCCTCTCTTTCCCAACCCGGGCAGTTTATAAATATTTTAATTGACGGGTTTTATCTTCGCCGCCCTATTTCAGTTTGTGATTATGACAAAAACTCCATTACAATAATTTATAAAACAGTTGGCGAGGGAACAGAGTATTTATCTACCCTCAAAGAAAACAGCGGGCTTGATATACTTGTAGGGCTTGGAAACGGCTTTGATACGAAGAAAAGCGGCGGCTCTCCCCTTCTTATAGGCGGCGGTGTTGGCGTTCCGCCTTTGTATATGCTTGCAAAAAGGCTGATAGATGAGGGAAAGTCCGTGAAAGTCATTATCGGTTTTAATAGTAAAGATGAAGTATTCTATGAAAAAGAGTTTAACGCGCTCGGAGCTAAAACCTTTGTGACTACTGCTGACGGCTCGTACAAAACGAGGGGCTTTGTTACAGATGCCTTACATTTAGTCGGAACATATTCGTACTTTTATACTTGCGGTCCAAAGCCTATGCTAAAAGCCGTGTATAATAGCTGTGAAACAGAGGGTCAATTTAGCTTTGAGGAGCGTATGGGTTGCGGATTTGGCGCATGTATGGGGTGCAGTTGTAAAACGAAATACGGGGACAAAAGAATATGTAAAGAGGGTCCCGTACTTCAAAAGGAGGAGATTATATGGTAGACATTAGCGTTATGCTATGCGGTATAGAGCTATCTAATCCTGTTATCCCCGCAAGCGGCACATTCGGCTATGGGTATGAATTTAGGGAATTTTATGATATAAATATACTTGGCTCTTTCTCTTTCAAGGGAACGACTAAAGAGCCGCGTTTTGGCAACCCTACTCCAAGAATTGCAGAATGTACCGCCGGTATGATAAACTCCGTAGGACTGCAAAATCCCGGCATTGAAAAGGTTATATCAGAGGAACTGCCAAAGCTGAAAGAATGTTTTAATAAGCCTGTGATAGCAAATATCAGCGGCTTTTCCGTTGAGGAATTCGTTTATTGCTGTGAACTTATAGACAATTGTGAGCAAGTAGGTATAATAGAAGTTAATGTGAGTTGCCCCAATGTTAAGCACGGCGGCATGAGCTTTGGCACTTCGGAAAAAAGTGTGTTTGAAGTCACGAAAGCCGTTAAGAAAGTTACAACAAAGCCTGTTGTTATAAAACTAAGCCCGAATGTGACTGATATCGTATCAATAGCAAAGGCTTGTGAGGACGGCGGCGCTGACGGAATTAGCCTTATCAACACTCTTTTAGGAATGAAAATAGACTTAAAAACGAAAAAGCCCGTTGTGGCAAATAAAATGGGCGGCTTTTCAGGTCCTGCCATTTTACCGGTTGCCGTCAGAATGGTATATAGCGTTTATGAGGCTGTTAAAATACCTATAATCGGCATGGGCGGCGTAAGCCGTGCAGAAGATGTTATTGAGCTTATGCTCGCAGGCGCCGCTGCTGTTCAAGTTGGTGCGGCAAACCTTATAAATCCATATGCCGCAAAGGAAATAATTGAGGATTTGCCGAAAGTTATGAATAAATACGGAATAAAAAGCTTAAAAGATATAATAGGAGGAGCGCATAATGGGTAAAGATGTAATAGTAGCATGTGATTTCAGTAAAAGGGCAGAAGTTTTCGATTTTTTAGATTGCTTTACGGGCAGAAAGCCATTCGTAAAAATAGGTATGGAGCTTTTTTATGCAGAGGGTCCCTCTATTGTCAAAGAAATTAAGGAAAGAGGACACAAAATATTCCTTGACTTAAAGCTTCACGATATTCCAAATACCGTAAAAAAGGCGATGGCTATACTGTCGTCCCTTGATGTCGATATGTGTAATCTCCACGCCGCGGGAACTAAGGCTATGATGGAAGAGGCTCTCGTAGGACTTACGCGTAAAGACGGAACAAGACCTATTCTAATTGCCGTTACACAGCTTACTTCTACGAGTGAAGAACGAATGAAAGAGGAGCTTTTGATAGATAAGCCGATTGATAAAGTCGTCGCTCATTATGCTAAAAATGCGGCAGAGGCAGGGCTTGACGGTGTTGTCTGCTCCCCTCTTGAAGCGGCAAGTGTAAAGCTTATTTGCGGCAGCGGTTTTATCACCGTAACTCCCGGCATACGCTTCGCCGACGGTGAAATAGGCGACCAAGTAAGGATTATGACGCCTGAAAAGGCGAAAAAAACAGGCTCTGACTATATAGTTGTGGGGCGACCGATAACACAGGCAAAAGACCCCGTAGCGGCATATGAAAGATGTGTGCGGGAGTTCGTGGATTAAAAAATGTAATTAATATTAATAATTATAAGGGGTGTTGGGATTGAGTAAGAAAAACAAAATTTTAATCGTGCTGTTTTACTGCTTTTTTGGAGTTTTGCTTATAGCAGGCACATTTTGGGATGAGCAAATCAGTAAAACTTTGTATTCGCCTGACAATATTTTCGGCAGTATTTTCAATAAAATCGGGGAATTTCCTCCGTATCTTACAATACCTCTTTTCGGAACGGTATTCTTTTACGGCAAACCGAAAAATATCAACAAGGCGCTTACTGTTATATGGAAAATATTCTTCGGCACTCTTTGCCTTGCTGGCTTTGTTTTTATGACGACGAAATTCGGCTCTCATTTTCTACCGAAAAACGATTTTAGAACACCGATTGAAATACTTGTTTCAATTATTTTCACTGTGTTGTCACTCGTTTTCGGCAAACGCATACCAGAAAAATATATAAGTCCGCTTAAAAAATTTTCAGTGTTTGGCGTATTAGCTTTTGCAATTTCCGGATTAGGTATTGACTTAATAAAGTCCGTTTGGGGGCGTACGCGTCCGCGTGATATGCTGAAAATAGACGATTTTTCAAATTTTTCGCCTTGGTATATTCCGCAAGGGAAAACGAAAAACTACTCCTTTCCCTCAGGTCACGCAAATCAAGCCACACTTTTATTCCTTATAACGGGACTTTCCGAGGTTTTCGCTTCGCTTAAAAAATACGATGTAAAACTATTTATTTTATCATGGCTCTTTGCATTTGCCGTTTCACTCTCAAGGATTATTGTCGGCGCCCATTTTCTGACTGATGTTACAATGGGAATATTAATCACATTTACGACTATTTTAGTGTTAAAAACAGTTATATTCAAAACAAATAAAGAGAAAACGATACAGTAAGAAGGAGAATAATATGGAAAAGCAAATTGCAAAGGATTTACTCAAAATAGGCGCTGTTTTCTTCAGACCGGACGAGCCTTTTATATGGGCAAGCGGTATAAAAAGCCCCGTATACTGCGATAACAGGCTAACGCTCAGTGATTTACATGTAAGAAACAATGTTGAAAACGGTCTTGCGGCTCTTATAAAAAAGCACTATCCCGACTGTGAAGTGTTAATGGGTACGAGTACGGCAGGAATTGCTCATGCCGCTATTACTGCTCATATTTTAGGGCTTCCTATGGGCTATGTTCGCTCCGGCACAAAAGACCATGGCAGAGAAAATCAGATAGAAGGAAAACTCCAAAAAGGTCAAAAGGTTGTCGTTATCGAGGACCTGATTTCAACGGGCGGCAGTGTTATAAAGGTTGTTGAAATTTTACGCGAGGCGGGCGCCGAAGTTCTTGGAATAGCATCTATATTCACATACCAAATGCAAAAAGGACTTGATAATTTAGATGCTGCAAATGTAAAGAACATTAGCCTTACAGACTTCGATACGGTGGCAAAAACCGCCGCAGAAGAAGGATATATAGAGGAGAAAAATATCCGCCAGCTTATAGCATTTAGGGATAATCCGTCAGACGAATCGTGGATTGAAAAATAAGCGGGAGGTGCCATGTTATGCGAAATTTGATTGATATACTTGATTTGAGTACGAAAGAGATTGACACGCTAATAAATACAGCAAAGGACATAATAGAGCATCCCGCAAAATACAGTGAGAAGTGTAAAGGCAAAAAGCTTGCCACCCTCTTTTTTGAGCCGTCAACCCGTACAAGGCTCAGCTTTGAGGCTGCAATACTTGAGCTTGGGGGAAACTACCTTGGATTTTCCGAAACGGCAAGCAGTTCTGCCTCAAAGGGCGAAAGCGTAGGAGACACGGCAAAAGTTGTCGGGTATTACGCAGACATTATAGCTATGCGCCACCCAAAAGAGGGCGCTCCTCTTGTCGCTTCACAAAAAGCAGGTATACCCGTTATAAACGCCGGCGACGGCGGTCACAATCACCCGACACAAACGCTTGCGGACTTGTTGACTATAAAACGGGAAAAAGGCTCTTTTAACAACCTCACGGTTGGACTTTGCGGGGACTTAAAGTTTGGCAGAACCGTTCATTCGCTCATTTTAGCGCTTTCACGCTACGAAAATGTAAAGTTCGTTCTTATTTCACCTAAGGAGCTAAAGCTTCCCGAATATATGAAAAGCAATGTTCTTGCTAAGCGGAAAATAGCTTATGAGGAAACCACTTCCCTTGAATTGTCTATGCCGAAACTTGATATACTTTATATGACGAGAGTACAAAAAGAGCGTTTTTTCAACGAGGCAGACTATATTCGCCTTAAAGACAGCTATGTTCTAACCCCTCAAAAGCTCGTTAACGCAAAGGCAGACCTTTCTATAATGCACCCGTTACCACGAGTTAACGAGATCACGGTTGAAGTTGATAATGATAGCAGAGCCTGCTACTTTAAGCAGGTGCAAAACGGTAAATATATGCGTATGGCGCTTATACTTATGCTTTTGGAGGTAAAATAAATGATTATTGACTCTATTCAAAACGGTATTGTATTAGACCATATAAAAGCCGGAAAAAGCATGGATATATACCAAGTGCTGAACCTTTGGCAGCTTGATTGTCAGGTTGCTATAATTAAAAATGCATCAAGTAAAAAGCGCGGCAAAAAAGATGTAATAAAAATTGATTCTCCCATTGACTTACAGCTTGATGTAATAGGCTATATTGACCCTGATATTACAATAAGCTATATCAGAAATGGCAAAGTGATTGAGAAAAAGCATCTTGCTTTGCCGGAGAAGGTTACGAATGTTATTTTATGCAGCAATCCGCGCTGCATAACATCCTCAGAGCAGGAGTTGCCGCATATCTTTAAGCTTACCGATAAGAAAAATCGCACATACAGGTGCATTTACTGTGAATCAAAACCTAAGTTGAGCGACTTTGATTAAGGAGTTCTTTATGCTTGATGTAAAAAAAGATTTTAACGCTGTAGGCGACGGTATCTTTGACGATACAGACGCGCTTCAAAACGCGCTTGACTACATAAAAAACGGCGGCGAGCTTTTCTTCCCTGCCGGAATATATAAAACTATGGCGTGTTTGATTTTCTACTCAAATCAAAGCCTATACTTTGAAGAAGGCGCAACCTTACTGAGAGGTGATGATGACGCGCCGCAGCGGTACATTCTTGCAAATCATACAAATCGGGATGAGGGCGGCTATTCAGCTTGCGAAAATGTGCAAATATACGGCGCCGCTTTTGACGGTAACGAGGAAATTGAAATCTGTGCAACACTTCTTAACACTTGCCACGCAAAAGATATTGTGATTAGAAACTGCACATTTAAAAACGGCTGTTTGTGGCACTATATTGAGATAAACTCAAGTGAAAATGTTTTAATTGAAAACTGTGTGTTTCAAAGCTCATATTCATCAACGGCGGAAAAAGGCGAGCAAATACAGCTTGACTTTGCGAAAACCGGAAGCTATGGTCCTATAATTGACAGAAACAAAAAGCTAATTGATTTTAAGCCGGACGAGACCGTTTGCCGTGATATTGAGATAAGAAACTGCAAATTTTACGGCTATGGTTATGCTCCCGCTATCGGAAATCATACGAATGCGCCTCATAATCATATTAAAATACATAATAACGAGTTTATAGGCGATTTTGGGCGGCGCGGCGCTATTTGTTTTGTAGATATGATGACAGATATTGAAATTTTTGATAATAAATTTTCCGATTAAAGCTTTTTATATTGTAATAAAGCGATTAAATTGATATACTATGAATTATGATAGGAGGAGTTAAAATGGCAAAAAAGATTGGTTATGCGGTAGTTGGACTCGGTGTGGGAAGGTCACACGCAAAGGCGGCACACAATTCCGAAAACGCTGATTTAATAGCTGTGTGCGACTTACTTCCCGAAAAGTTAGAGCAGGCAAAGGAGCTTTATCCTGATGTTCTTACTTATACGGATTTTACTACGATGCTTAAAAACCCTGATATAGATATTGTCAGTATCGCCGTTCCAAGCGGCGACCATGCAAAGCTTGCCGTAGAAGCATTAGAGGCGGGCAAAAATATACTCGTTGAAAAACCGATTGATATTACCGTTGAAGCCGCTATGAAAATAGAGGAAGCGCGAGTAAGAACGGGGAAAATCGCAGGCGTAGTTCATCAAAACCGCAATAATGCGAATATGAAGCCTATTAGAGAGGCTATCGGAAAAGGCGAGTTCGGCAATATTTATTACGGTGACTTTGAAGTAAAATGGCACCGCTCTCAAAAATATTATGATGACGGCGGCTGGAGAGGCACATGGAAAATGGACGGCGGCGGCTCACTTATGAATCAAGCCGTTCATACTGTTGACATTATGCAGTGGTTAATGGGTGATATTGAAAGCATTACTTCACTTATAGGTATTTATGCGCATAGAATTGATACGGAAGATTTTACAGCCTCTCTGATAAAATTCAAATCAGGCTCTGCCGCTACTTTTGTAAGTACAACAAACGCTTTCCCCGGTCTTAACACGGGAGTAAAGCTATACGGCACAAAAGGCTCTATTGAGTGTGACGGCGACACTATTCTCCTTTGGAAAAGAGAGGGTGCGCCTGAAGACGAAGAAGAAACAATGAAAGCGAATTACTCCGGTAACAGTGCCGCTGCTGCTCTTGACCCCACTCTTTGCACGGGGCATACATCTATGGTAGAGGATATAATATCGGCCGTAAAAGACGGGCGTGAGCCTCAAATAATGCCTCTTGAAGCTGTTAAGAGTGTTCGTATCGTAAATGCCGTTTATGAGTCTGCTAAAACGGGTAAGACGGTGTATTTTGATTAATGACAAAAAAACAAAAGTTTTACATATTATCGAAGCACTGAAGAAAAAATATCCCGACTCTTTATGCTCGCTTGAATCGACTACACCTTTTGAGCTTCTTATCGCCACAAGGCTTTCCGCACAGTGTACGGACAAGCGTGTAAACGAGATTACACCCGCTCTTTTTAAGCGTTATAAAACCCTTGACGACTATGCTAATGCTGATATAAAAGAGGTTGAAAAACTCGTTCATTCCTGCGGATTTTACCGCACAAAGGCAAGAGATATTGTCAATATGGCTGTAATGCTAAGGGATGAATATGACGGTGTTCTGCCTGATACTATTGAGGAGCTAATAAAACTGCCGGGCGTAGGTAGAAAAACGGCAAATATAATCGTCGGTGATGTATTTAACAAGCCTGCCGTAGTTTGTGATACACATGTAATTCGTATTACAAACAGAATAGGACTTGTAAATACAAAGGTACCCGAAAAGGTTGAAACGGCGCTTAGAAAAATACTGCCTCCTGAGGAAAGCAGTGATTTTTGCCACAGAATGGTGTTTTTCGGGCGTGACACATGTACTGCTCGGAAAGCACATTGTGACATATGTGAAATAGCAGAATACTGTAACTATAAAAAGGCAAACGAATATGAAAATAATTGACGCTCATACGCACATATACCCCGATAAGATAGCCAATAAGGCATCTATTGGGGTAGGTGACTTTTACAGCTTAAAAGCCGAATATGACGGTAAAGTAAGCACCCTACTAAACGCCTGTGATAGTGCAGGCGTATCACAGTGCCTCGTCCACTCTGTTGCAACGAATGCTTTACAGGTAAACTCTATTAACTCTTTTATTTATAAAACTATTAACAGCTATAAAGGCAGGTTTTACGGATTTGCCACACTACACCCCTATAGCAGCGAAAAGGAAATTGAAGAGCATATAGAAAATGCTATATCTTTAGGACTTCACGGTTTTAAGCTGCACCCTGACTTTCAAGAATTTTTCGCTGACGGGAAAGAGGCTTATAGAATATATGAAATAATAAACAGTAGACTGCCCGTACTTATCCACGCGGGAGATAAAAGAACGGAGTTTTCAAAGCCAAAGCGAATACTTAATATGTGCAAAGC
>JAAZGX010000163.1 GCA_012511005.1 Clostridiales bacterium | reverse complement strand
GCTTCGTTTGGTGTAAACGGTAATGAAGCTTTTATACTTTGTACATATATGGGCAAGGTAAACAGCGCATACGCCGCTACATTAGCGCTTGCGAAGAAAAGCTTTGACGGTGTAATCAGTATAGGCTATTCAGGTGCCGTATCGTCTTTTAAAAAGGGTGATATTGTTGCGGGGGAAAGCTATGTAGAATGTGATTTTGACTTAACGCCAATAGGCTATCGGCCCGGTGAAAAAGTAAAAGGCAGGCAATATATGTATAATGCTGACAAGTCGCTTTTACAGCACGCACAAAAGAATATTAAAGGCATAAAAACCGGCAAACTTGGAACGGGTGATTTTTTCCTTACCGATGAAGTCAAGCGTGAATACTATAAAAAAACATTTAGTATAAGCGCCTTTGATATGGAAAGCGCCGCCGCCGCCGCTGTATGCGCCGCTATGGCTGTGCCTTACCTTTCCATACGAAAGATATCGGACAACGCCGACGATACAGCGTCATCCGAATACCGTGAGAGCTTAGCTTCTGCCAACGAGGCATTTAGCGATATTCTTCTCTCACTCGTTAAATCTATATAAGGCGTATTATTTACTCACCTTTTATGCACTGCTTTGCAAATGGGCTGTTCAAGGGCATTTTACGCCACCCATATGCGGCAGTGCTGATTTAACTAAAACATCTTATGCAAAAGCTAAAATCTATGTACCGTAAAAATGTTTTTATTTAAAATTTGGGTAAAAATGATAGAAAGCCTTGCGTTTTATTGTTAAGAGTGATATAATTCCAAAGCCTGTAATATGTGCAGGTAAAACTCACGCATGGGAGATTTCACGCATCGGTGCATTATAATGTGGTGCGTTAAAGTTGAGACTGTGCGGCGGTTTAACAAAAGGAGGATATTTTATGTCAGTAGTATCAATGAAGCAGTTGCTTGAAGCGGGTGTCCATTTCGGTCATCAAACAAGAAGATGGAACCCAAAAATGGCTCAGTATATTTTTACAGAGCGTAACGGTATTTATATTATAGATTTACAAAAAACCGTTAAAAAACTTGAGGAGGCTTATGCCTTCGTCAATCAGGTAGCTATGGACGGCGGCGAAGTTCTTTTTGTCGGCACAAAAAAGCAAGCGCAAGAATCCATTAAAGAAGAGGCGCAAAGATGTGGTATGTCTTATGTTAATGCTCGTTGGCTCGGCGGTATGCTTACAAACTTTAACACAATCCAACGCAGAATTAAAAGGCTTGCTCAATTAAAAGCCATGGAAGAAGACGGCACTTTTGAGCTGCTTCCTAAAAAAGAGGTTATAAAGCTCAATCTTGAAAGAGATAGACTCCAGAAATTTATGGGCGGTATAACAGAGCTTAGAAAAAAGCCTGCCGCTATGTTTATAGTTGACCCGCGTAAAGAAAGAATTGCGGTTCTTGAAGCTAAAAAACTTGGTATTCCGATTGTCGCAATAGTTGACACAAACTGTGACCCTGATGAAATAGACTATGTCATTCCCGGAAACGATGACGCTATTCGTGCGGTAAGGCTAATTTCAGGCGCTATGGCAGACGCAGTTTTAGCCGGTAAACAGGGCGAACAAATTCTTTCCTCACCTGCCGCCACAGAATTAAAAAGTGACGATGTAGATGATATAGTTGAGCATACTGAAAAAGAGACGACGGAACAAGCTGAATAAATTACAACAAAAGAAAGGATTAATATATTATGGCTTTTACAGCAAAAGATGTTCAAGCGCTTCGCGAGAGAACGGGTGTAGGAATGATGGACTGCAAGAAAGCACTTGTCGAGTCCGATGGTGATATGGAAAAGGCAATAGACTTCCTGCGTGAAAAAGGTCTTGCCGCCGCAACAAAAAAGGCAAGCAGGATAGCTGCCGAAGGCGCTGTTATGGAATACAGTGACGAGAACAGTAAAGTATCTGTTCTTGTTGAGATAAACTCGGAGACAGACTTTGTCGCAAAAAATGAGGAGTTCAAGGCTTTTGGCGTAGCAGTTGCTAAAACAGTTTCCGAAAATGCTCCTGTTGATGTAGACGCTCTTTTGGCTCTTACGCTTTCCGGAACTAACAGAACTGTTCTTGAAAATTTGCAGGATAAAATCCTTTCAATCGGTGAGAACATTAAAATTCGTCGTTTCGAAAGAATTGAGGGCGCCGTTTCATCATATATTCACGGCGGCGGAACAGTCGGCGTTATGGTTCTTTTCGATACCGATAAAGCGGATAATGAGCAGTTTAAGGTTATGGGTAAAGACATAGCTATGCAAATAGCTGCTATGATGCCTCAATATGTCGCTATAAAGGATATTCCCGATGATGTTGTAGCGCGTGAAAAAGAAATCTTCTTAGCTCAAATTAAAGACGACCCCGCTATGTCTTCAAAACCTGAAAAGGTTATTGAGGGTATTGTAAAAGGTAAAATCGCAAAGCTATTTAAAGAAATATGCCTTCTTGAGCAAGCTTTTGTTAAAGATGATAAAATCTCTGTATCAAAATACATTGAAAACACAGCGAAAGAAATTGGCGGTAAGATTGAGCTTCTTTCCTTTACACGGTTTGCTAAGGGCGAAGGGCTTCAAAAAAGAGAAGATAACTTTGCAGACGAAGTTGCGGGTATGGTAAAATAACATTTATTCAAAGTACAATGGCAAGCCGTTTGCTTGCCATTGTGTTTTTTATTACTACACTATTTGTAATAACAAAGAAAATAAAGATTATTATATTAATGTATTGACATTTCATTTGTTTTTTTCTATATTATATTCACTGTTTAAAAATACAACTCATAGAGAGGGGCTGCATAATTGTCAAAGTTTATTATTGAATTAAAAGATGTGTCTAAATCTTTCGATGAGGAGTTAGTATTAGACAATGTAAGCCTATATATCCACGATAAGGAATTTATAACATTATTAGGCCCGTCCGGCTGTGGAAAAACTACTACTCTCCGTTTGATTGCAGGGTTTCTTGAGCCGGATTCGGGTGAAATTTTTTTCGAGGACAAAAAAATAAACGGTGTGCCGCCTCATAAAAGACAGGTAAATACTATTTTTCAGAGATATGCGCTTTTCCCTAATCTTAATGTTTTTGAAAATATTGCTTTCGGATTAAGAATTAGAAAATATCCTGAAAAACAAATTAGAGATAAAGTTCTTGAAATGCTTGAACTCGTTAATCTAAAAGGCTTTAACAAGCGTGATATAAGCTCTCTTTCGGGCGGTCAGCAGCAACGAGTTGCAATTGCACGGGCTCTTGCTGTCGACCCCAGCGTACTGCTTTTAGATGAGCCTTTAGGCGCGCTTGACCTAAAGCTTCGCAAGGATATGCAAGTAGAGCTTAAAAATATACAAAAAAGGCTTGGCATAACATTTATATATGTAACGCACGACCAAGAGGAAGCGCTTTCTATGTCTGATACTATTGTTGTTATGGACAGCGGTAAAATTCAGCAAATAGGAACGCCTACAGATATTTATAACGAGCCTAAAAACGCTTTTGTAGCTGATTTTATAGGCGAAAGTAATATTATTGAGGGTATTATGCTTGCGGATTTCCGTGTTGAAATGGCAGGTCATAAATTTAAGTGCCTCGACAAAGGCTTTGG
>JAAZGX010000162.1 GCA_012511005.1 Clostridiales bacterium | reverse complement strand
GAATGCTCACACACCTTTGAAAAAGCAGGTATTGCATTTTTATCGGGAACTGCCATACGGATAATTTCACACCCTGCTTTTATCAGCTCGTCAAGCTGTGCTAAGTTAGCCTTTATATTGTCTGCCGGAGCGTTTAGCATTGACTGCACTAATATAGGAGTGCCGCCGCCTATTTTTGTATTGCCTATTTTTATAATTTTGCTTTTACGCATTATTAACTCCCGTTTATTAATTAAAACTTCTTTACTATATCGCTGACAGTTATAACCGCCATAAATAAAAGAAGTGCAATAAGCCCGGTGGCGTGGATATACCCCTCATATTTCCTGTTTAACGGTTTTCTTCTTATTGCTTCAATTACAATAAAAAACAGTCTGCCGCCGTCAAGAGCCGGCACCGGAAGCAAGTTAAATACACCGACATTTATCGTAATATACGATAAAAGCTCAAGTGCCGTTATCATTTTATCCTTAAAGGTTTTAGCCTGCGCCGTAGTGTCCGCAATTGCGGAAATTGTGCCGATGGGTCCCGAAATATCTTTAAGTCCGTATTTGCCCGAAATCATATCGGTAAGCGATAGCCTTACGAGTTGGACAATAGAGGCAGAATCAAGTACGGCTGCTTTTGTAACACTAAGAAAAGACGGCTCCACACCGATTAGCTGAAAATCCCAGACGATATAGTCGCGCCCCTCATATTCAAATGTGTCAAACTCAACTCCGTTCACATCAAATACTTGCCCGCCGCGCTTAACCTTAAAGTCAACACTGCTGTCATTGTCCCGCACAAGGTTAAAGCCAATGCCTCTGTATGAATAAATTTTTGTGCCGTTAATTTCAAGTATCTCGTCATCTTTCATAAGCCCGTAATTATTGCTTACAGAATCCTCAAAGAAGCCGTTAATAGTCCTCGTTCCTATTAAATTATCTGACGAAAGCACAATAGCCACGACAATAACGCCAAGAATAAGATTTAATACGGCGCCTGCCGCAACAATAATAAAACGCTGCCAACAGGGCTTTCTGAAAAACGCTCTGTCATCGTCACTGTCCGTATCCTCTCCCTCCATATTTACAAATCCACCAATGGGAAAGAGCCTTAACGCATATTTCGTTTCTCCTTTTTGCCGCTTAAATATTGTGGGACCCATTCCAAGTGCAAACTCGTTGACTTTTACATCAAAAAGCTTTGCAAATAAAAAATGCCCCAGCTCATGTATTGCAATAAGGATACCAAACAGCAAAACGGCCAAAAGGTACGGCCAAATAGCGCTCCATAACGGAACTATTGTATTCATAAATAAATAAGTCATAAAATCACCTCATAAGAGTATTAACCGCATTTCTCATTTCAACATCGGTATTTTCAATATCTTCTGCGGTAAACTCTGCCTTGTACGGCATGTTAAAAGCAGCTTGTTGAACAATGTCCCCTATTTGAAGAAACGAAATCTTCCCCTGTCTGAACAGCAAATTCGCCTGCTCGTTTGCACTGTTTGCGGCAGCGGGATAAAGCCCGCCCTTTGTAATAGCCTTTCTGCATATATCCATACCAATAAATGTATCGTAATCGGGCTTGTAAAAAGATAGTGTTCCCACATCGGCAAGATTTAATTGTTTTTGCAAAGAACGGTATCTTTTTGGAAATGTGAGAGCGTACTGTATTGGCAGGCGCATATCAGGGTAACCCATTTGAGCTATTACGGAATTGTCATCAAACTCAATAAGTGAATGAACAATGCTCTCACGGTGAACAACGATATCAATATTAGAAGGCTCTATATCAAAAAGCCAAACAGCTTCAATTAGCTCAAGCCCTTTATTAAACATAGTAGCAGAATCTATCGTAATTTTAGCACCCATTTCCCAATTTGGATGCTTTAACGCATCTTCTGCCTTTACGCTTTCAAGCTCTTTTCTGCTTTTACCGAAAAAAGGACCGCCTGACGCCGTTAAAATAACTCTTTTAAGCGCTCTTTCGGGGGGCGCGCCTTGCAAGCATTGAAAAACGGCTGAATGCTCACTGTCAATCGGCAGAATTGAAATATTGTTTTTCTTTGCGGCGGACATAACGAGGCTGCCGCCTGCTACGAGTGTTTCCTTATTTGCGAGAGCCACTGTCTTTTTCGCCTCAATGGCGGAGAGCGTCGGTCTTAGCCCCGCAATACCTACAATTGCGTTGAGGGTAATTTCCCCGTCTGCTCGGGCAGCTTCACATACGCCCTCTAAGCCTGAAAGAACTCTGATACTCGTATCCTTTAATTTAATTTTTAAGTCTGCCGCGGCTTTTTCGTCAATCACCGCAACAATAGAGGGTGAAAAACACCTTGCTTGCTGTTCAAGCAGTGTTATATTGGAATGAACGGCAAGAGCAGAAACGCTGTAACCGCACCGTTTTATAACATCAAGCGCCTGAGTTCCGATAGAGCCTGTTGAGCCAAGCAGATTTATAGACTTCATTTTTACAGTGCCTCCAAAACTATGCGGTAATAATCGCAAAAGCGTAAAGCGCGGGCAACACGAATAAACAACTGTCAAAGCGGTCCATTACTCCGCCGTGACCGGGAAAAAATGTGCCAAAATCTTTAACGCCGTAATTCCTTTTAACTGTTGATGCCGTAAGGTCGCCGCACATGCTTATTGCTGAAAGGAAAACAGATAGGAGAATAACAGAAGTATATGACAAATAACTTTCTTCTGTAAAGAAAAACTTATTAAACACATAGAACAAAACCAAGCTTAAAAGCGCCTGACCCGCTATACCTCCAATAGCCCCCTCAACAGTTTTTTTAGGGCTGATGTTCGGACACATCTTGTGTTTGCCGAACTTTTTTCCCGCAAAAAACGCGAATGCGTCTGTAAGCCAAGAGGTAAACAGTGCAAGCAGTACAAGAAATACCGCTTCACTTTTTGTATAGTTCGGATATTTAATATATATGTCGCGAAGCAAAATAACAATAGATATTGAGCCCGGAATAGCTATTGATGAGAATAAAGCTATTACTACCTGCTCAAATTTAGTCTTTTCATAAAGCAAAAGCATAAGAAGAAAAAGTATGAGTGTATATGCTATTGCGGACACTATGTATATCTGCTTTGAAAAAGCAATTCTGAAATGAAAAACAAACGGAATAGTAGCTGACAGTAAAAGAGTGACTATCATAATCGGAAAATTTTTAAGACCCGAAACTGTTTCCATCTCATAAACCGCTATTACACAAAACATACTTACTACGACAGGCAATGCGACAGTGTGCATAAAGCACAGCACTAAAACCGCAAAAAGCCCCCCCACAACACCGGTAATTACTCTTGTTTTCAAAATAAACTCCCCTTCTATCCTCCGAACCGTCTATTCCGGCGGGCATATATTTGTATACATCTGTCAAAATCATCACATGTAAAGTCCGGCCATAATACATCCGTAAAAACATATTCAGCATATGCAGATTGCCACACCAAAAAGTTTGAAGTCCGATATTCACCGCTCGGCCTTATTATTAAATCCGGGTCGGGCTGGTTTGCCGTGTACATTAAGTCGCTTAGTGTTTGCTCTTTAATATCCTCAGGTCTTAGCTCTCCTTTTGCCGCAAGCTCTGCGATTTTTTTTGCCGCTTCGACAATTTCCGCTCTGCCGCCGTAATTTATTGCTATATTTATAAAAACTCTGTTATGCTTTTCTGTGCTTTCCTCAGCCTCTTTAATAAGAGCGTTAATATCGTCAGGCAGACGGGATTTATCCCCTATAAAACGAAGTCGAAGCTGTTTTTCCTCATTTTCACCCTCTCGTTCTTTTGCCTCTTCTAAATACTCTCTAAAAAGGTTCATTATAGCTGCTACTTCTTCGGGCGAGCGGTTCCAATTTTCCGTTGAAAACGCGTAAAATGTAAGATACTTTATTCCTATATCCGCCGCATACTCGCCTATTTCTCGAAATGTTTTCGCTCCCTCCTTATGCCCCTTAGAGCGTAAAAGCCCTCTCTTTTTTGCCCATCTGCCATTACCGTCCATAATAATTCCAACATGCTTTGGCAAGCTTTCGGGTTTCACATCCATTATAAATCCTCCGAAGAATTATATCTCCATTATTTCTTCTTCTTTTGCTTTTGCAATATCATCAATTTTCTGTGTGTAATCATCCGTAATACTTTGAAGCTCTTTCTCTCCCACTTTAAGGTCATCTTCAGTTATTTCTGACGCTTTTTCCATAGCCTTTAGCTTCTCCATAAAATCTCTGCGGATTTGCCGAATGCCCACCTTGCTATCCTCTGAAATCCGGCTGACATCTTTTACGAGCGTCTTTCTTCTTTCCTCTGTGAGGGGCGGGAATATAAGCCTTATCACTCTGCCGTCGTTTTGCGGGTTAATGCCAAGGTCAGAGGTCTGTATAGCTTTTATGATAGAGTTTAGCACAGACGCGTCCCATGGCTGAATATTAAGTATCCTTGCCTCCGCAACTGAAATTGCGGCAATCTGGTTAATTGGAGTAGGCACGCCGTAATAGTCAACATTAATCCTATCAAGTACGGCGGCATTTGCCCTGCCCGCCCTAATAGACGCATATTGCATCTCTAAGGAGTTTATGGTTTTATCCATTCTTTCTTTTGATTGAGCATAAATTTCTTTCATTTTCATTTCCTCCTTATGCTATTTTACTATTGTTCCGACTTTTTCGCCCTTGATTACTTTTACTATGTTTAACGGGTCTTTAAGATTAAATACTATTATCGGTATATCGTTATCACCGCAAAGTGAAGCCGCTGTTGAGTCAAGCACCTTTAACCCTTTGCCTAAAAGCTCTATATGAGTAATCTCGTCAAACTTTATGGCGTCGCAGCACTTGTTTGGGTCTTTATCATATACTCCGTCCACATTAGTGGCTTTTAATATCGCATCAGCGCCAATTTCTGCCGCCCTTAAAGCCGCCGCCGTATCAGTCGTAAAGAAAGGACTGCCCGTTCCGCACCCAAAAATTACTACCCTGCCTTTTTCCAAATGCCTTACGGCTCGGTTTCTGATAAAAGGCTCTGCAATTTGGCGCATTTCAATTGCCGTTTGCACCCTAACAGGCACAGAAAGCTTTTCAAATCCGTCCGCTAAAGCAAGGGAGTTCATAACAGTTGCAAGCATTCCAATGTGGTCTGCCCTTGTTCTGTCCATTTCACCGCTTGTGCGGCCGCGCCAAAAATTCCCGCCGCCAACAACAATCCCGACCTCTACTCCCATTTGTGTACACTCTCTGATAGCAGAGCATATACCGAGAACCGTGTCGAAATCAATACCGTGTCCGGTGTCTCCCGCTAAAACCTCTCCGCTCAGCTTGAGAAGAACTCTTTCAAATACAGGCGCCATAGCATTACCTCCGCAATTAATCATATGTTTATTATTTTACCTTATTTTTTCATCTATGTAAAGCAAATTCCATTAAAAAACAGCGATTATATATTCTTGACTTATTAGTAATGATTAAGTATAATGTTAAAAAGATTTCCAAATACTTGGAGTTTTTGCTTTTGCCTTTTCTACAAATGGGCAATTTGTATTTTGTGGCGGTGAAAATTTTGATATGTAAAACTATCGGCTCTCTTAATGAGATGAATGATATTTGTTTTACCGAACTTAAATCATACCACTGGGAGCAAAATCCCCCTTACAGACCGAATACTTTTTTTAAGCTTGTTTTTCTTCGTGGGGAGGGATTTTATTGTGTTTTAAAGTGTTATGAAAAAAGTCCGAAAGCAACTTACACTGAAAATGACGCGCCGATATACCGTGACAGTTGTCTTGAATTTTTTCTTTGCCCCACTCCAAAAATGCCGCAATACATAAATATTGAGTGCAACAGCCTTGGATTTTCCCTTTGTGAGTTCGGAGAGGGCAGGCAAAACAGAAGTCTTGTATATGCTTTAGCTAATGACAGACCTCGTGTTAAGCCTTTTTCAGGCAGTGACAGTAACGGTCATTTCTGGGGCGTTGAAATTTTCGTTTCTATTGACCTTATTTCAACACTTTATAAAGAGCCGGCAGAAAACCTTGTATTTGATAATTTTAGCGCCAACTTTTACAAATGCGGTGACGATACGGACACTCCTCATTATATTGCCTTTTCGCCGGTGTCATCTGTTTGTTTGGGGTTTCACAATCCCGATGATTTTGAGAAATTTATGCTTATTTGAAAGGATGCGTTTTTTTTGGAGCAAGCTATTAAAACTATAATATCTAATTACCCGTTTAATGAGAATTATGACTATATAGGTCATTATGCTATTGACAGCGGTCATATAAATGACACATTTGTGGTTGAATTTGAAGATAAATTAGGTGAGATACACTCTTATTTATTACAAAAGATTAACACTAATGTTTTTAAAAATCCCGTACAGCTTATGGAAAATATTCTTGGAGTTACAGACTTTTTATGTAAAAAAATCGCACAGCAAGACGGGGATACTAATCGTGAATGCCTAAATGTAATAAGAACAAAAAACGGCGAGCCTTTCTTTTACTGTGAAAAATATGGTCACTGGCGCTGCTACAATTATATTTCAAACAGTTATGCAATAGACTTTATTTCTGCTCCGGAAGTATTTATGAATGCCGCAAAAGCATTTGGAAAATTTCAAAATATGCTTGCGGATTTTCCAATTGAAACACTTTACGATACTATCCCAAACTTTCATAATACGCTTTCAAGGTATAACGATTTTATAAAAGCCGTTGAATTAAACCTTTCGGGCAGGCTCGACACTTGCCTTCCCGAAGTGGAATTCGCAAAGGCGCGAAAAGATGATGCCGGCGTACTCGTCAACCTTTTAGAAAAAGGAAGACTGCCGCTGAGAGTAACGCATAACGATACAAAGCTTAATAATGTTATGTTTGATAAAGCCACGCACGAAAGCATCTGCGTTGTTGACCTTGATACTGTTATGCCGGGTCTTTCTCTTTATGATTTTGGCGACAGTATTCGTTTTGGCGCTAACACGGCTGCTGAAGACGAAAAAGACCTTTCAAAAGTTTCTCTTGACCTAAAGCTTTTTGAGTTTTATGTCAGAGGCTATCTCTCAGAGGCAGGCAGCTCTTTAACAGAGCGGGAAATCAACTATCTTCCCTTTTCCGCAAAGCTTATGACATATGAGTGCGGAATGCGCTTTTTAACCGACTATTTAAACGGTGATACATATTTCAGAGTGCATTATCCGGAGCATAACCTTATAAGGTGCCGCACGCAGTTTGCTTTAGTCGCTGATATTGAAGAAAAGTTCGATGAAATGAAAGCTATTGTCGCGGCAGAAAAAGCAAGAATTAAATGAGCTTAAAATACTTCTGCTCATAAATTAACCCCCGAAAATCAAACAACGATTTTCGGGGATTTTCGTTTATCTATTAATTATAGTTACGCATTTTAGCTAAATCTCTATAATTTATAAGTTGTATTTTGCAGTCTTTAATATGCTGTTGAAATTGAGTGTCAGAAAACAACTTATATTCCCATACTCTTTTTTCCCAAGAACCCGTTATCGCCTTCAGCTCGTCACTCTCTTTGGCAGGGTGTATGTATGTTTCCGTAACACCGTCGGGAAATGTTTTATAAAGCTCAAACATATACTCTTTATAGTTTTCATAGCTGTCTCTTTGCGGACCGTTCCATTCGCCCGGTATGAGATAGTCAGGCAAGGCAACGCATTTATCGGCAGCGTATTTTGTAAATTTGTCAAAAATAACGGCGATAAGGTTTTTATCAATATTAATTTCAAACATATCGTTGTCAAACTGTTCTGCCAAAAATACTGAAGGAAAACGAAACGGCAATTTGTATTCTGATGCAATATCAAAAATGAGATTTAGAAGCTCAAATCTCCCCGTTTCAATTCCGTAAAGGGTACCCATATGATTATCAAGGTGCGACGGATTAAGGCCGTACTTCTTGCATCTTTCAATCTGTGTATAAATTTCGTTTTCAACCTCGTCAATATCAGCATTATCTTCAAAGTCTGAGCTTTTATGATACATAAAGCCATCCTTATCACGAAGCGAGCCGGTGTCTTTTTCGTTCATGGGCGCCCAACGGTATGTCCCCCACTCACTCGTAAATGTAAGGTGAACACCAACAGCGTGCTGCGGATTTTTGCCTGCCCATTGTGCGGCTTCTTTCGCCCAAGAGCATGGGGTCATAATAGTGGATGATGTTATAAAGCCTTTAGAAAGCAAGTCCATAACAGCGATGTTAGCCGAGTGACACATTCCGAAGTCGTCTGCATTGACAATTAAATATTTTTCCATTTAACTACCCCTTAATACCGGTTGTACTTTACCTCTTTATTACAAGTTACATATTACGCTTTGATTTTATAACAAAACAATCATAAAACAGCACATAAATCCAAACTTTTATATGGGCTTGGTTATTTAGTAGTTTTATTAAAAATAGAGCTTCCTTAGTGTAGCAGATTAGTTTTTATAATGCAATAAAAAAACAGAGAACAACATTTTTTCTCTGTTTTTCATACATCCTAATCACAATTTTCATTGAAAATCACCATATTAATACTGTTTTCTCTATAATTTTCCGTTTTTTTCTATTATATATTTCTATTTTGATGTGAAAATCGTTTCCGGATTTTTAAAAATTTCCTCAAGTTTTAATATGAACGGTTTAATATCTCCAAAATCGAGCGCACGATGGTCAAAACATATACAAATGGGAAGCACTCTTGCTGCCCCAATTTTGTCATTACCATTTTCGTCCGTAAAAACAACCGGCTTTTTGTATATGGAGGCAACTCCAATAGCAGTCACTTGAGGCGGAATAATCATTAGCATTGATACTATACCCGAAAGCCCTTTCGTTATAGAGCCGATATTTGAAATTGTTATGGTACCTTGCCTTAAATCATAGCGCGTCAGCTTATCATCGTCAGAGATTTTTCTATATTCCTTTTTCTCTTTACCTTTTAGTCCGCTTACCTTGTGATTTCCGGTTTTTGAGCCTATTAGACGAAGAATTACTTTTATAAATCTGCCTTTTTTCAAATACTCTAAAGTATCATGCAAAGATATTGAATACATAGCGTCATTAAGGTTTGTATTTTCGATTTTTCGAGACATTTCATTAATGTATTTCTGCAAATTTAAAATAGAGCGGCCGCCAACATCTTTGAGTGTTATTGTCATCATTTCTCCCGACGGAAGTATCCACGGTAGAGATACATCAATATTCTCATACTCCGTCATTTTACCGCGCACGAGTGCTTTTTCAAAATGAAGATGCGAATTCATCTTCGGCGCCGCCTTTAGTGCCTCGGCAACCGTTTTCAGTAATACTGTATTAAATGTAATATTGCCGTCATCCTTTGCCTTTTCAGCAAACTGTCTGTACTTTTCATAAAATTCAGTTATATCCGGCTCATAGTTATAGCTTACATGGGGTATCTCGCTCCAGCTTTGCGCCGTCATATTTGCAATAATCTTGCGCTGAATTCCAAACCTTGAAATTCCTGTTTCTTTCACTCTTTCACTCCCGTTCTTTTAATTGTTATAGTT
>JAAZGX010000161.1 GCA_012511005.1 Clostridiales bacterium | reverse complement strand
CTTATAAACACATATAAGTTTTTGTCGCAAGTGGGCGATTATACAATGTCACTCAACGAAAAGGTTTCTAAGGGTCAAAAAATAACATCTGACGAAACGGAAAGTCTTTTTTCCATGATGGATGTAGCATCGAAACTTTCAGAGCAGGTTAGCTATCTTCTTGCGGAGGAGCTTGCGGGAAATCTTAATTATTCAGAGAAACAAAGCGCAAAGGATACAAAAGAAATAGGTAAAAGCTCAGAGGACACAAAGATACAGTTTAACGGTGTGTTAAAAGATTCAGAGGAGCAGTTGGCAGACCTTCCGACGCTGCTTTATGACGGACCTTTTGCCGATAGCGTTATGAAGAAAAAACCGGAAATGACGAAGGGAAAAGACGCGATAAGTATTGATAAGGCAAGGCAAGCCGCCGCCGAATATCTGAATATTGATATTAAGACTTTGTCGCAGGGCGAAAAGGAGGACGGAAATCTTCCGTGCTATGTATTTAACGGACCGGAGTTTACCATTTCGATTACGGAGCATGGCGGTTTTATGTGCTATTTCTTAGGTTGGGCATATGCGGGAGAAGCAACGAAAAAGCCGTCAGAAGCCGTTGATATAGCAATTGACTTTCTAAAAAAGCACGGTATAGATAATATGAAAGAAAGTTATTTTACGACGACTGACGGAATATGTACGGTAAATTTAGCATATGTTCAAAATGGAGTTATTTGCTATCCCGATTTAGTAAAAGTAAGTGTGGCTCTTGATACGGGAAACATTGTATCCGTTGATGCCAGAGGCTATATTATGAATCATAAACAACATGAAGTTAATAATTCGCCGAAATACTCCGTAACGGATGCAGAGAAGTTTTTAAGCCCATTTCTTACGATAAAAAATATATCTAAAACGATTATACCGACAGATTCGGGCGGTGAGAAGTTTACCTATGAATACTATTGCAAAGGTAAAAATAAACAGGAATTATTAGTTTATATTGACCCGGAGACCGGCTTTGAGGAAAACATTCTTATACTTTTATATTCAGATAACGGAGTGCTTACAAAATGAATAAACAGAGAGTCTCGGGCAAAAATAAAGGTGGGAAACGCTTTATGCGAATACCACTTGAATTAAGAGGTGAGAAAATGAAAGTGCTGAAAATCACAGCCGCGGCTGTTGTCCTTTGTGTTTTAGCTTTGCTTGGCGCTTGTAAAGGCACAACCCCCGGCAATACTACAACAACAAGAATGACTTCTACAACACTAACGACCGATACGACGAATACGATGCTTAACACTGAAGACGGAAGAATAAGCGATACTTCAGATGGTACGGATAATGGTTTAGTAGGGGATATCGTTACCGATGTTAGCGACCTTGTTACGACGACAAATCGGTAACTAAAACGAATAAAGAGACCTTTCCGATTTAACGGCAAGGTCTCTTTTCAGTTAAAAATTATTTTATAAAAAGGGAAGCGGACTCTTTATCAAGATAAAGCTCCCAGTCGGGATGCGTTTTTAATATTGTAGCAGGAACCATTTCCGTAACAGCGCTTTCAAGCGTCATTTTTACAGCCTTTGCTTTAACGGCATACGGCACGACGGAAATGATTTTTTCGGATTGCATAATTTTCTGTACGCTCATTGAAATTGCCTGTTTCGGAACATCATTGAGCGAACTAAACCAACCCTCGCGTACCTGTTGGTTTTTACACTCATCGTCAAGGTTTACGATGATGTAGCTTTCTTTTGTGTCAAAGTCTGCGGGCGGGTCATTAAACGCAATATGAGCATTTTCGCCTATTCCTATAATGCCAAGGTCAACAGCACGCTCGTTAAGCTTTTTTGAAAGCTCAAAAATACCGTCAACAGAGCCATCTACAAAATACGCATTCATAAGGTTTATTTTGCTTACAAAACGCTCTTTTAAGTATTTTCTAAAGCTTGCAATATGCGTTTCGGGCAGACCGATATACTCGTCAAGATGAAACATTTCAACTTTTGACCAGTCCACATTTTCTTTTATTAAGCATTCAAACATCGAAAGCTGTGACGCACCCGTAGAAACGACTATGCGTGCATATCCGTTTTCTTTTATTTTTTTATTTAGATATTTTGCGACACTTTTTGCCGCAGCTTCTCCAAGCTCTTTTGCAGTACTACTTATTACTATTTTCATATTTTACACCTTCTTTGTTATCCAAAATTCACAAAGCTGAAATCCTGCGTTAGGCTCGGAAATCGAAAGCTCTAAGACGCCGCTTTTGAGAACTTCTTTTGATATGACATAAGACGCGCTTTCAAAGCCCTCTGCAAGCATTTCTCTGTCAAACTGCTCATCTCTTTCGCCGCCGTACGGAGTGCCGTCATAAATCGTCACACCATTGGCAACAATTTTATGGTGCTTTAATATAGTTAACTTGCTTTTGCTGTTATATGTAATTTTTAAGATGTAATCGGTATCTTTTGTAAAGCCGCCAATATTAGCCTTTAGCTCATGGTGGTCATAAAGCTTTAGCATACTCATAGGCAAAGTACCGTTATTTGATTTAGGTCTGTCACCTAAAAAGTTGATGTAAAATTCGCCCTCTTGACGCAGTCCAAGAGCTTCAAATCCGTGAAGTGCTAAAGAAAAATATGTTTCGTCGTCGCAAACTTTATCTCTGTTAAGCAGCCTGTCAATAAAATCATATTTTTCATTTTCCGCCAGCGTTTCGGCATATGCCAAGCGGTTTTGGTACCACTCTTTGTCCGTTACGGGTAAATCAATAGTTTCGAGAGTTGCGCCTCTTTCGGGGCTTTGCGCGTGGTAGTTTTCACAGTCAAGCTGTATTCCGATTTGCTCAAAAAGCGTTGCGGCAAGCGTATCAAGCCTATTTCTCTGCTCTTTGTAGCTTTTTCTAAGCTCTGTTTTGAGAACTGCTTTCGCTTCTTTTATATTACGCTCTTTTAAGAGATAGCGGGCATTTTCAAGAAGACTTAATTCAAACAATCTTCTTTCCCTTACTAAATAGTCGCAAATCACTCTGAATAAGCAAAGGTTAAACCTCCAGTTATCGTTTAAGAACGGGTATTCTTTTGACAAAGTGTCAAATAGATTAAAAGAATGTACGATAGTCGGATTTTCGGCGGGGTCGCCTTGCCAGTTTTGCTCAAGCATAAAAATACCGTCGGCAATAGTTTCAGCGGGAGCGCCGTAGAAAAAGAGTCTTGCATAGTCGATTAAAGATGTTCTAAGGTCAGTTTCTCCGAAAAAGTCCATATCACCCCAAAGCGCTTTGTTTATGTCGTCATGAACGCCCTCAGAATAACTGACGCCGCCCGTGACATATTTTCTTGTTTGCCTGTGGAGCGTTCTAAACTCAACGGGACGCGGGTTTACGCTCTCCCTGCCAAGGCAGCTTCCAACTGCGAAGTGCCAATCATCAAGCAGATAGTGTACAGGGTACTCACAACGGACATTATGTGTAATATCAGGGTAAAATCTTAACGGGTATTTATCAGGCAGACGCCGCCTTAACTCATGAAGCATAAACGCATGGTTAGGTCCCATAATAACGCCGTCAATTTCGTCCGGAAGCTTTTCAATTTCCTCAATAAATACATATCCCCAATCCGGATATTCATGCGGTTTTTGTGCGGAGGGGTACATTTTAGCATTTGGATGTATTTTTTTGAGTATTCTTGAAATTTTTAAGCATCTGTCTACAAATTCATCCGCATAAAGCTCGCCGGGGTCGCCGCCGGGCGGAAATACGACATCAAGCCTTGGAATTCTCTTAAAAAGCTTTTCACGCCTTTTTAACGCCTGCTCTTCCGTTTCGTTCGAGTTGTTAGGAAACCAGACGGAAACATCCATATCAACCTTGTCGGCAAGCGCCGAAGCTTCAATTAACAGCTCTTCCTCGTCAAAACGCATAAGCGCATTTTTATCAGAATAACCTTTTTCATAGGGGATATGTTCACACATATTGCTGCCAAACGCCATAATATCAAGATAATAACGGAAAAATTGGTCAGGGTCCCACGCGTCATATGTATTCGGCGTATCCCTGTAGCCCATTTGGTGCCCCCTTATCTGTTTTTCAGGGATATATTTGCCTTTAATATTTTTTATCAGAGTAATATTCTTGTCGGCATACTCGGTTTTTCTTAAAAAATAAGAATAACCAAAAATAAATCCGCGAATACCGTAAGCGTATATAACAATACCGTTATCCTCATGCTCGATTTCAAAGCAATCTTTATGCGGAAGTCTGTCACCTTCGCACATCTTAAACGACACAAAAGGTTTGCCCTTCTCTTTGCCCTTACTCGGAAGTACGCCCGTTCTTTTCTCAATTTCTTCTGAAAAAAGCTCGTATGCATAAAGCTCTTCCTTATTTTCGGCAACTACACTAAGTCCTGTGAAATCATATGACATTTATTTCGCTCCTAACCGTTAAGTTTTAATTAATATTATCATAAAGGCAGCGCATTATCAAGCAAACAGTAAATAATGGTTGTATTTTATACTGACTTTTGTTAAAATGATTATGAAAACACACAGTGAAAATACTTTTTATAAAAAAGGGGGAATATACTATGAATGCACTCGGTAGTGCAACTAATTTTATTGCAGGACGGATATCCAAAAATGCTAAGAAAAGGTTCCTAAAAGACCCGCCTAAGGCGCTAAAACAAGCGGAATTTGATTATATTGGCGAGGCGAAAGCGGATTATTTTACGGTAGGGTTTGGCAAAACAGTAATTATGCCGCCCGATATGAATGCGCGTCCGTTTTATGTGGCGGGTT
>JAAZGX010000015.1 GCA_012511005.1 Clostridiales bacterium | reverse complement strand
TCTTTATACTTCAGGCACCGTGTTCCACACCTTCATAGGCGAAAAACTGCCCGATTGGAAAGCCGCCGCAAGGCTCGTTAAAGTTATTGCGGAAAATTATAAAATTCCCTATTACACTATTTCTCCGACATATTCCGTATGCCAAACACATGGCTATATGGCGGGCGAAATTCATAATTGCCCCGATTGCGGCAATAAAAATGAGGTTTACAGCCGTATAACAGGTTATTATCGCCCAGTACAAAATTGGAACGAGGGTAAAACACAGGAATTTAAGGAAAGAAAGCTTTATGATGTTGCCGCAGTAGCATTAAAAAAAGAGCAGGACAGTGAAAAAGAGCAAGGGAAAACACTGTCTAAACAAGTTCATCTTTTCATCACAAATTCTTGCCCGAACTGTAAAACGGTAAAATCCATTCTTGATACACACAATGTTTCATATGATGTTATTGACGCTAACGAAAGCCCCGATTTAGCTAAAAAATTTAACATAAGGCTTGCTCCTACACTCATTGTAATTGAGGGCGGCAACGCCGAAAGCTTTATAAATACCGCAAGAATAAGAGAATATGCTGAAAGTCAGGTGTAACAATGCTATATGATATAATAATAATCGGCGGAGGGTGCGCAGGTCTTACAGCCGCAATTTATGCGGCACGCGCCGGAAAAGAGGTTTTAGTTTTTGAGTCAGATGCCGTGGGAGGGCAAATCAGCACCTCCCCAAAGGTTGAAAATTTCCCGTCTATAAAACAGATAAGCGGCGCGGAATTTTCTGATAATTTGCTCGCGCAGGCAACCTCTTTTGGCGCAAAGCTCATCGCCGAAAAAGTTGCAGAAATAAAAGACGGTGAAACTAAAACCGTTATTACGAGCGGCGGGGAATACGAATGTAAAAGGCTTATAATCGCAACGGGCGTAAAGCATAGAAAGCTTGGAGCAGACGGCGAAGAAGACTATGAGGGCAAAGGTGTTTCTTACTGTGCAGTATGCGACGGTATGTTTTTTAGAGATGCCGATGTAGCTGTTATAGGCGGCGGAGATTCTGCCGTTATCACCTCTTTATACCTTTCAAATATTTGTAAAAAGGTATACCATATCCATAGGAGAGACGAGTTTCGAGCCGAAAGCTACAGAGTAAATGAGCTTAAAACTAAAAGTAATGTCGAGCTTGTGCTTTCGTCAAATATAAGCTCATTTGAGGGAGACGATTTTTTACAGGCTGTAATAGTTGAGAATGTAAATACGAAGGAGCAAAGAAAGCTTGAGATTGACGGACTATTTATTTCAATCGGCTATTCACCTGACAGTGAGATATTTAAGGATGTTATTGCCCTTGATAATGAGGGTTATATCATAGCCGGAGAGGATTGCAAAACGAGCGCCGACGGTATTTATGCCGCAGGCGATTGCAGAACAAAGTCCTTGAGGCAACTAACAACAGCCGCCGCAGACGGCTCCGTTGCCGCCGTATCTGCTTCTGCTGATATCTAAAAAGAGGTGTTCTTATGTTATCGGACAGGGAAACAATAGCGCTTAACAGGCTTGTTGCAACTATCCTTGCGTTTTTAGCCGTAATAAGCGCGGGCAATTTCAAAGAAATTGGGGAGCATTCATACGCTATGGCAGAATATTTAGGCGTTCTTTTCGCTGACAAAGCGCAAACACCACGCGGAGAAACACTCGACCTTTCAGAATACGAAACCGTTTTCTTTGATGACTTTAACGGTGATACTCTTGATACTTCAATGTGGGAATACCGTGCTAACGGCATACGAAGCGGAGGGTTTATGTCCCCTTATCAAGTAAGGGTTGAGGACGGAAATCTCCGTGTTAAGGCGGAATACCTTTATGCCGGCAATTCTAACGCCTCATACGGCGAGGGTTGGTATTCCGGTATGATAAGAACCGTAAATGAATATAAATACGGGTATTATGAAATACGGTGTATTTGCAGCAAAGGCGGCGGATTTTGGAGTGCATTTTGGCTCAACTCCACGGGAATGGCAAGTAAAGAGCTGTCACAGGGCGGCGTAGGCGGCGCCGAAGTTGATATATTTGAGGCGTTTAATTACGACGATTTGTTAAAATACAATTCCGTAAGCCTTGCAATTCATGTTGACGGATACAGCGAAACACGCTCTCAAAGCTTAGGCAGCTACAAAGCCAAAGATATTTATAATGAATACAATGTCTACGGTTTAGAGTGGACGCCCGAGGAATATATCTTTTATATTAACGGCGTTGAATGCGTGCGTTCTTCCTTTGCGGACGGTGTTTCAGAAGCTAATGAATACGCTATTATTTCGCTTGAGCTGCCGAAAGAGTTTTCAGAAGAGCCCGGATTTGAAACGGAATTTATTATAGACTATGTTAAAATAATGCAAAAGCCGAATTGATATGGAGGGATAATTTTGGCAGTGTATAAGCCATTTAAGGCACTCCGTCCTACACCGGAGCTTGCCTCTAAAGTAGCCGCTTTGCCTTATGATGTAATGAGCAGCAGCGAAGCACGGGAAATGGTTAAAGGAAATCCTTACTCTTTTCTTCACATAGACAAGGCGGAAATAGACTTGCCGCTTGATACTTATATATACGATACGGCAGTCTATTTGAAAGCGAAAGAAAACCTTTCATTCCTTTTTGAAAAAGGCGTTCTCATTCAAGACGAAAAGCCTATGTTTTACATATATAAGCAGATTATGGACGGCAGAAGTCAAACGGGACTTGTTGGCTGTGCCGCGGCTGACGATTATATTGACGGTACGATAAAAAAGCATGAGTTTACAAGGGCAGACAAAGAGGCTGACCGTATCCGCCATGTAGATATTTGTGATGCTAATACGGGGCCTATCTTTCTTTGCTACCGTAAAAAAGACGAAATAAATAAAATAATTGAAAATTGGAAAGCAGAAAATGAGCCTGTATACGACTTCGTTTCAAACGGTGTAACTCAAACGGTATGGGTTGTTGATAATTCTGAAATATGTGATACCCTATCTAACGAATTTTCAAATGTAAACTATTTTTATATTGCAGACGGTCATCACCGCTCTGCCTCTGCTGTAAATGTTGCTAAAATGAGGCGTAAGCAGTTTCCCAATTACACGGGCGGCGAGGAATTCAACTTCTTTTTATCTGTTCTTTTTCCGTCAGACGAGCTTGCTATTATGGACTATAACCGCCTTATAGCAGACTTAAACGGTTTGAGTGACAAGGATTTTATTGAAAAAATCAAAGAGAATTTTATAGTTTTACCCCACACCGAAAAAGAGCCGTATAAGCCTTGTGAAAAACATACATTCGGTATGTATCTATCAGGTAAATGGTATAAACTTTCAGCTAAAGACGGTACATTTGATAAAAATGACCCCGTAGACCGCCTTGATGTTTCAATACTACAGAATAACCTCATTTCAAAAGTGCTGAACATAGACGACCCCCGAACGGACTCCCGAATTGATTTTGTCGGCGGAATTCGCGGGCTATATGAGCTTGAGAATAGAGTAAACAGCGGTATGCGCGTTGCCTTTTCTATATACCCCGCAGAGCTTTCTGACCTTATGGCAATAGCAGACGCGGGTGAAGTAATGCCGCCAAAATCCACATGGTTTGAGCCAAAGCTTTTAAGCGGACTATTTATCCATAAGCTAAGTGAATATTAAAAAACAGCGAGCAAACCGCTGTTTTTAATATGATTTTTACCACGGCACCTCGTCCGGATGACTGCCTATTCTTGAAGTATCCTTTATGTTTTCAATTATCTTCATATCTTCATCAGAAATATTGAAATCAAAAACCTTTGCGTTTTCTTTTATACGGCTTACCGTTACGGATTTTGGAAGCGGTAAAACACCTTTTTGCAGCACAAAGCGAATACAAATCTGTGCTGTGGATTTATTATATCTTTTAGCAATCTTGATAAGCTTTTTATTTTTTAGCAACTGCCCTGTACCCAAGGGACTGTACGCTTCTACAAGTATATTATTTTCCTTACAGAAATTTACTGTATCCTCTTGAGTATACCCCGGGTGAAATTCAATTTGATTAACGGCAGGCACTATATTTGTGTTTTGCAGCAGCTTCTCAAGATGGGAAACAAGGAAGTTGCTGACACCAATTGCTTTCACTCTGCCGCTTTCTAAAATTTTCTCTAACGCTTTATAAGTTTTAGCATTAATTTCATCACAATTTTGAAACTGCTTTAGGTTTGCAGGCCAATGGATTAAATATAAGTCCACATAATCAAGCCCAAGCGTCAAAAGAGAACTCTCAAAGGCTTTCAGTGTTTTATCGTATCCCCTTTCACTGTTCCAAAGCTTTGTTGTAACAAAAAGACTTTCGCGGTCAACGCCCGAGCGCCTTATCCCTTCCCCTACCCCTTTTTCATTTTTATACACAGCGGCAGTATCAATATGGCGGTACCCGTTTTCTATCGCCGCCGCCACGGAATTTGCGGCTACCTCACCATCGGGAGTTTGCCAAGTGCCAAAGCCCACACACGGAATTTCTACACCGTTATTTAATAAAAAAGTATCTGAAATACTGTTCATTACAACGCTCCTTTTTTTATTTATAGTACCATATGGAAAAAAATTAGGCAAGGAAAACACAAAATAAAAAGAGGGTGCAAAAAACGATAAAAGCAATTAACATTTCTATTGTTTTTTTATTTTTAATGCTTTTTTAAAAATTTTGTGGTATTAATGTTATAGAACAACTTTTAGGAGGTAAATATGAACAGCTTGTCTAACTACATTGAATTAAATCTTTCCGGCATAAAAAGTACTGATGCTTTATACGAGTACAAAAGCAATATTCTTTCAAAAATGCACGAAAGGGCAAACGAGCTTCAAAGCCGCGGGCTTTCTGACACAAATGTTATTAATGATTTAATTTTAGAGGAATATCCTGACTTAAAATCCGACTTTTTCGCTATGCAAAAAAATCTCAGCAATAAGAATAAAACCCGTTCTACGCTATTTTCAGCACTTTCACTCGGAATTTTGTATATTCTTTCTTTAACGGTTCTTTTTCTTTCCTATAGCTTTATAACGAACAATTGGGCGAAAAGCTGGTTTATTATGGTTGGCGGTGTGTTTCTGCTAATACTGACTATATTTTTTATAGCTGCAAAAAGAGCGGCGAAAAAGCGAATGTATAAAACCGCGCGCTCATTTACGGCGGCTTTTATATCAATTTTGACGGTATTCTCTTTTCTTTATTCACAAATCATACTGGAAATTAATAAAAGCTATCTCATTTTTATAGTGGCAGTCGCTTTAGCTATTTCTGCCGATATTCTTTTGGCTCACATCACAAAACAGAAATTTGCAATAATAAACTTCCTGTTAGGCTTTCCTGCCATTTCGGCTCTTTCCTATGTAGCGCTTGCTCTTTTCGGTCTTGTTTCTTGGCACCCTTATTGGCTTATTATTGTAAACGCCGTAATAGTAGACTTTGTGATTATATCTGTTTTGCTTTTACGAAATTCTAAGAAATATGAATTAGAGGAGAATATAATATGGCAAGAAAACTGAATGCCGAGCTTTGGGATAAAATGCACTATATGTTCCGTGACTTTAATGACAGAATGGTACATGTCGAGCTTCATTATGACTTTAGAATTGATATACATGCACTTAAAACCGTTCTAATTTGTTTTCTTGAAAAAGCGCCCGTACTGCATTCAAGCTTCGCGGGAAGCCCCATAAATCCATATTGGAGCGTTAAGGATTATAAAATTGAAGATGTTCTTACTATATCAGAGCCAAAAAATCTGCAAGAGGAAATAGACCACTTTTTAACGCAATATATACCGCCTGAAAGTGATTTGCAGATTAAAGTCGCTCTATTTTACCACAAAAATAAGTCCGTGCTTTGCATTGTTGAAAATCATATGTGTATGGACGGCGGCGACTTAAAATACTTTCTAAACGCACTCTCCTTAAACTACACAGAATATGTAAAAAATAAAAAAAGCCCGCTCGCTATTAAAACGGGCACGCGCTCATATGACAGGGTTTATTCCGATTTAAGCCCTACTGACCAAAAAGCTGCTCAAAAGCTATACAAAAATGTATCCTCACGAGACAAGCACGGTTTCCCTTTAACGCCCGACAGTAAGGATGACCGCTCCTTTATCGTCCGCCGTGATTTCGACAGTGAGCGATTTAGAAAACTTCGAGCCGCCGGAAAAAGAGCAGGCGCGACAGTAAACGACCTTCTAATAGCCATATATATGCATTCGCTTTATGAAATCGCGAACTTTGGTGAGGATGAAAGCCTTTCCGTTTCCTGCGCCGTTGATTTAAGGCGACACATAAAGGATACGAGTAAAGACGGGCTTACAAACCATACGGCTTTTATGCAGTGTTTAACCCCGAAAAAGGGCAGAAATATAAACGAAACCTTGGCATATGTAATGCGCTCTACCGAAAAGAATA
>JAAZGX010000014.1 GCA_012511005.1 Clostridiales bacterium | reverse complement strand
TGTATATACAACGGCGTTTTTATTTAAATAATGACTTAAAATCATCGGGTGGCGGCGCAGTCAAATTCCTTTGGTACAGTAAAGCTTAGAACTCCCATTATGCCGTTACTATTTCCGCGGCATCTCTGAGCTTTAATTCTTCAATTGCCGTTTCACGCATCTTATATTTAAGTATTTTACCTGCCGCATTCATCGGAAACTCTGTAACAAAATCAACATATTTAGGTATTTTGTGGTGTGCCATATGCCTTTTTACATACTCTTTAACTTCGTCCGCAGTAAGTGTTTCATTTTCTTTTAATATAATACACGCCATAATTTCTTCACCGTATTTAGTATCAGGCACTCCTATAACCTGCACATCGTTTATTTTCGGATGAGTATAAAGAAACTCTTCAATTTCTTTCGGATAAATATTCTCGCCGCCTCTAATAATCATATCCCTTAGCCTGCCCGTTATTTTGAAATTACCGTCAGGTGTGCGAGCGGCAAGGTCACCCGTATGAAGCCAACCGTTTTCATCAATGGCGGCCTTTGTTGCTTTCGGCATTTTATAATAGCCCTTCATTATATTATAGCCTTTCGCTACAAATTCACCGTTTACACCGTCAGGTACTTCCTTACCCGTTTCGGGGTCAACTATTTTGCATTGTATTTCAGGAAGAGCCGAGCCTACTGTACTAACCCGTACATCAATTGAGTCGTCTGCCTTGCTCATTGTGCAACCGGGAGATGACTCCGTTTGACCGTAAACAATTGTAATTTCAGTCATATTCATTTTATTTATTACATCCTGCATAACGGCAACAGGACAAGGACTTCCCGCCATTATGCCTGTACGCATATATGAAAAATCCGTTTTGCCAAAGTCTGTGTGCGAAAGCATAGCAATAAACATTGTCGGCACTCCGTGGCACGCCGTTATTCTTTCCTGGTTTATACACTCAAGAGCAGGTTTTGCCGAAAAGTACGGTAACGGAAATATCGTTGCGCCATGTGTTAATGCCGCTATCATTGCAAGAACCATTCCAAAACAATGGAACATCGGCACATGTATCATCAAACGGTCTGCCGTGGAAAAATCCATTCTGTCACCTATGCATTTACCGTTGTTGATTATATTATAGTGAGTAAGCATAACCCCTTTTGGAAATCCCGTTGTGCCCGATGTATACTGCATATTACAAACATCGTGCGCATCTACTGCGGCGGCGCGCCTTTCGACCTCTTCAATCGGCACATTGACACCCGCTTGAAGCGCCTGCTCCCAAGATAAGGCGCCGTCCATACTAAAACCGCAAGTGATAACATTTCTTAAAAACGGAAGCCGCCTGCTGTGAAGCGTCTGACCCGGTTCTGTATCTTTTAACTCCGGACAAATCTCTTGGATTATGGCCGAATAGTGTGAATCTCTGAAACCGTCAATCATAACGAGCGTGTGAGTATCTGATTGCCTTAAAAGATACTCTGCCTCATGTATTTTATAAGCGGTATTCACGGTGACGAGTACGGCGCCGATTTTCGTAGTAGCCCAAAATGCAACATACCATTGCGGTATATTTGTAGCCCAAACGGCAACATGCGTACCGGGCTTTACACCAAGCGCGATAAGACTTTTCGCAAATTCGTTGACATCATCTCTAAACTGGGCGTATGTCCTCGTATAGTCAAGAGTTGTGTATCTTACAGCTAATTGGTCAGGAAATTCCTCAACCATTCTGTCAAGTACTTGTGAAAAGGTGCGGTTTATTAAAATATCCTTTTTCCATACAAACTTGCCTGTTTCTGCTTTGTTGCTATATAACTTTGATGAATGTTTTAACGCATCATCAAACTGGCTCATATAGTTTATAAAATGGGGGAAAACGATACCTGCATCTGAAATTTCTGGCAGCCACATAGGCAGCCACTCAAAGGATATAAATCCGTCATAATTAATTGAGCGAAGTGCGCCTAACATTTGCTCTACAGGCAAATCCCCCTCGCCCATAAGGCAATAAGAGCGTTTACCGCCTATTCGCTCGCTGTCTTTAATGTGAACATGTTTTATGTATGCGCCAAGGTTAGTAACGGTCTGCTCCGGGCTTTCACCAAAAAGATTGTAAGGGTGATGAAAATCCCAAAGTGCCGCAAGGTTATCGTTTGCAAAAAGGTTAAGAAGATTAGAAAGCCTTCTTGTATCTGCATAAATACCAGCAGTTTCAATAAGGAGTGTTACCCCTTTCTTTTGGGCTAAAGGTAAAAGTTTATAAAGAGCCTCTGCAACAGTTTCGTCGCAAAACTCACTAACGCCTTTCGTATCAAGGGCATAAAGCCTTACATAGGGGCAGCCTACCCTATAAGCCGTTTCAATATATCTTTCTATTGTTTTAGTGTTTTCCTCAAGCTCGTCCGGTTGCCCCATATTGCACATCGCGTCAATACAAGTTATCTTTAGCTCAAGGTCTAAAAGCTCTCTCACCGTTACTGCTGAGTTGCTTTTGCTAAGGGGCGAATTTTTACCTGAGAAAATATCTGATTCGATGTTATGTATCTCTATCCCTTTATACCCAAGGTCTTTAGCCATCGTGTAATAATCCTGCCACGAAAAGCCGGTCCATCCGTTTGTTGAAAATGAAAGTTTCACTTTGCTCACCCTTTCGTCCTAAAACCTAAAAGCTATTTTTCTTCATGCGCTATTTTATTAAGTGCGTTTACATATGCAAGTATACTTGCGCCTATTATATCGGTAGATGTGCCTTTTCCTGAATAAAGTCTGCCGTTGTTTCGCAGTTTAACAAGCGTATCCCCAAGCGCTTCACGCCCCTCAGTTACAGATTGAATTTGGAAATCGTCAAGCTCAAAATGGCAGCCTGTAATTTGCTCTATTGCAAGAAAGGCCGCGTCAACAGGACCGTCCCCAAGTGAAAAACCTTGTACTTGCTTGCCTGTCTTTTCAAGCACTATATGTGCTGTTGGGGTTATTATATTACCGCTGTTTATTACATAGCTTATGAGTTTATAAGTTGGTGGCACTTGCAGGGCGTTACTTGCTATTATAGCCTCTAACTCTTTTTCTGTTATACTTTTCTTCTTTGCAGACTTTATAAACTCTTCATAAATTTTTGCTAAATCGTCTTTTGAAAGCTCATAGCCCATCTTTTTAATGTATTTGTTGACTTTTGTTATAGAGGACGAAGCGTCAAGCTCAAAGCTTTCTGTATAAAGCTCTCCTACTCCGTAATCGAACGGAGATGTTGCGCTTTTCTTCGTATTCGTTATCATATGTAACTTTTGGAGCGTATTTTTTAGCTGCGTAGTTTTCAGTTTCCATGTAACGCCGAGTGAATCGCCCCTAACTCTCAATATGTCCGATATTGTGTCCATTGACGGCAAAAGCGAAGGACCGATAGCAGTTTTTATCTGCGTTGCGCTCTCTGCAACACAGGCGAATACGCTCGCCGCTGCCACTCCAAGCTCGTCACTGCATTGAACAGATATTCTCACTGATAAAATTTCCGGCACATTCTTTTTAATGTCCGCAATAAATTGTGCCATTTCATCAGGCAAATAAGTTCCCGCACAGTCAGAAATATTAATGATACGCGCACCGCTCTTTATTGCCGTATCAAGCGCGCTGTATAAAAAGTTTCTATCAGCTCTTGTCGCGTCATCTGCCGTAAACTCAATATCAGGGGTAAGACTTCTTGCGTGGGATACAATTTCCTTAATCATTTCGAGTATTTGTTCAGGCTTTTTCTGGCACTGGTACTCCATCTTAATTGCCGATACGGGCACGCTTATATGAAGACGCGGCTTACTTGCTGTGCTTACTGCTTTCCATGCTCTGTCAATCTCACCTTTTGACAGCCCTGCCGCTAATGACAGCACACTGTTTTTTAGCAGTACAGCAAGTGAACGGATAAAAAGCGTATCAGCCTTTTCATCCTTTATTTCGCCTATTTCAATAACATCAGTATTGAGCTTTTCAAGCTGTTTAGCTATCTCTAATTTTTCCTTAAAGCTTAAAGAATACTCAGGATTAGTCACACTTTCAGAGAGAGTAATATCCACAATTTTTAAATTTTTCATTCCGTTCTCCTTTTAAAAAAATAACCCGAGAATTCATAAAATTCCCGGGACGATAACTTAATACCGCGGTACCACCCGAATTACCGCTAATGCGGCCTACTCGAAGCTTTCGCTTTAGCCTGTAACGGGGCATTCCGAAACTCCTTACTTTTATGTTCGGGAGTTCTGCTCAGGAGTGAGACTGCCTCGGCACTTGTCTTGTCGGCTTGCACCAACCGCCGATTCTCTGTAAGTACGCCTGCCGCACATAATTCCATCATTGCATTTTTTAGTTTAGTGTTGTAAGTCTAACTTATAATAAATACTTTGTCAAGCATTTTTTATATTACAAAAAAATTCTCTTAATATACTTCATAATTTAACCGCAAATTAATACATTGGTACGATATAAAGCTTAGTGTGTGATAACTTTCAAGTTTTTGCCGTCACTCATTACAGCAATATCGCCTATTAAATCTGTACGGTAAATTTTTGCTCTTGCATCTGAAAGACGGCTTAAAACATCGTCTGCCGGATGACCGTAGCTATTCTTCCCAACCGATATGACGGCATACTCCGGCATAACCTCACGCAAAAATCTGTATGATGTGGATTTTTCAGAGCCGTGGTGCGACACTTTTAACAAATCGGCGCTTAAACTTACTCCCGCGTCTATTATAGCATCCTCTAATTTTTTCTCAGCATCACCCGTAAATAAAAATGCAGTGTCACCATACTCTACTTTAACGACTATTGATGTATTATTTAAATTGGACTTTTCCTCGGTTATAAATATGTCCGGCGTAATAAATGTTACGAGAGCAGAGCCTATATATAGTTTTTCTAAAAAGCGCGGATAGCTTATTGAAAGGTTCTTGCGTTTTAAGGAAAGGATAAAGTTTTCGTATGCTTTTGTTTTTGCTCCCGCCTTCGGCGCGAAAACCGTATCCACATCGAAAACATTAAGCGGACCCGATAAACCGCCTACATGGTCTTCGTGTGCATGAGTGCAGATAATTGCTTTTAAGTGAGATATTTGGAGCTTTGAAAGAACGGCAACGACTCTGCTGCTGTCAGCAGCATTTCCGCCGTCTATTAACATTGTTTCACCGTCACACATAAGTACAGCACTGTCTGCTTGACCGACATCTATAAAAAACACTGTGAAACCTTCACCGGCGGCGCCCGGAAGATAATAGTCTCCGTTTTTTGGCAGTGCATCTATGTCAACAAAGTTACCTGTATTTTCTGTTTTACCGACATCTGCAATAATGTTACAGCCCGCTGAGGTAAAAACTATAATAATCGTAACGATGAAAGCAAAAACCCGTTTTGTCATATCTTCTCCTAAAACTATTTATATAACTAAGGGGCCGTGAATTTACACAGCCCC